>WJLZ01000214.1 GCA_014728215.1 Chitinivibrionales bacterium | reverse complement strand
ACGCATTTCGTCCCATCACTAAAGAGAGAAATCAGTCCGGTGTGGGATCTCATTGCTCTTATAAAGCTGTATCAACTGCTGCGGAGATTGAAACCCGATATCGTGCACACCCATTCTTCCAAGGCAGGCATATTGGGAAGGTGGGCTGCCTTTCTCGCTCGAACGCCAGTCATTATTCATACCTTCCATGGATTCGGGTTCAATGATTTTCAGAAACCGGCAAAGAAGGCATTGTTGGTACTGTCAGAACGGATTACTGCCCTCGTGACCACTGCACTCATTGCTGTATCCCATCACACAAAGCAGACAGGGTTAAAGCACAGGATCGGCAGAGAAGCACAGTACACGGTAATAAACTCAGGCATACACCGCAACAATGCAAAATCTGTTGACCGTTTGGAAGTTCGCAAAAAGCTCGGTTTCAAGAGTGAAGACATTTTGATCACCAACATCAGTTGCCTCAAGCCGCAGAAAAACGTGAGTGATTTCGTTCGTGTAGCAAAAGAACTGGTCAAGAAAAACCCTGAAAAAAAACTTCAATTTGTTGTAATCGGTGATGGTGAAGAGAGAGGGATAATTCAAACAATGACCGCTGAATTACAAGTCTCTGAAAGGGTACACCTGCTGGGCTGGCGCCGAGATACAGCAGAAATCCTTTCTGCCTCCGATATATTCGTTCTGACCTCTCTATGGGAAGGGTTGCCACGTGCGCTGCTCGAAGCCATGGACGCGGGCCTCCCCTGCTGTGTATACCGTGTCGATGGGATACATGATATTATGCTGGACGGAAAAAATGAATTCTCCGTAGAGGCAGGCAATGTTATTGGATTGACTGAAATACTTAATCATATGGTTAATGACAGTTCATTCAGGAAGTATGCAGGAAGCGAATGTAAAAAAAGCATGAAAAAGGATTATTATATAGATATTATGGTTGATAAAATAAATGTGTTTTACTCAGGCAATCTAAGTTAGGCCGACCACCGATGCAGTTTTCTACCAATTTTTTTAGCCACTCCTTTATAGATACGAAAAAGAGATCTCATAGCACTTAATACACTTCTTTTTCTATAAAATGAGATTTCTTTTTCTTTTTTCTTAATTACTGCAGTTTTATGTTCAATTATGTTGTTTTTCAGATCTATCAAATCCTCGTAGTAGTGAAGACGATCCTGATTAGAGTTGGTAACTTGCAGATTAGAATGATACTCTGCAAGATCACATAATTGTATGTACATTTCACGCACAGTTCCAGGTACATCTATATCAAGTGCCTGTGTTCGTTTTAATTTGTGGTCAACAAATCCTAAATCGATCTTTACTTCCAATAATTTCGACAATTTATCAAGTGCTGAGCCATCGAATATCTGGTCGTAATGAAAAAAATACACAGGCTCTTTTTCATTGTTGCTATTAATCACATGTTTGTACATATCAGCCCATACCTGATAAGTCTTCTCTTCATCAAGGTAAAGACTCGCAAGATAATCCATCTGGGCGTATTCTTTCATGATACTTTTAACCGTTATGCTCGGAGAACGAAAGATACAGAGATAAACTGTTTGCTCACTTATCAGACTTTTCCACACTGGGAGTGTGTAACAAAACCTCGGATCTTTAAAACAGAAAGGCTCATGAGAGGTTGAAGTCTTGATAAGTCGACGAATAGGAGCTGCAACATAGTTAACCTGAACATCATGCGGCAGGTTCATCAACCACCGTTGGCCATAATCATATTTGTTTTCAGGATCATAGCAAGCGAGTATTCTTTCATTGATCTCGTTTATCAATCTATCTTCAAAAAAGCCTTTCGGGTTAGTCGGCCGCGGCTTGTACAGCTCGCTGCCCATGTAATACCCTGCGTCATACAGAACCCCCCCGAGCATGCTGGTACCGCTTCTTCCCGAGCCGAGTATTAAGCAATTTTTCAAGAGACGATCCAACGAATCAGGTTTTGATGATTTCGTACCCCATTACACGGGCCATTTTTTTGATAATTCTCTTGAGCTGATATTTGTTATCACTGATCGATTCAAGAGGTATTTTGTAATATTGTGCTAATTCCCTTCCCGTCCTGTCGAAAAACTCAGAATCTATTCTGGAATATTCTTCAGAGAGACCGAGCAAATATGAAAAATAAGAAGCATTTGGGCTGCCTTCATGATAGATCGATGCCACCGAACTCAGTCCCATAAAAAATTTACGCCATTTTGATTTTAAAACCCTCCCTAACTCAGTGTATGTTAGTATTTGTTTATTCTGCAGCAGGTATTCATAAAGAAGCAAATAAATGGCTGCCTTGCCTCCACCCCGTCGTGCGTTGAGAACGTACTCCCACTTCAGTCTTTTCTCGTTGATCGTATGGTAGACCACCAGGGAGTCATCATACCAGAGCTGCCATCCTCTGAGCACAGCTCTTAAGCAAAGCTCAGAATCATCACCCCGGAGTGTACTGTTTTTTGTTCTTCCCGTTAACAACAATGGTACGGGTTCATTATAGATCGAGTGAAGAACCTCAGTACGAAAGGATAACCCCGCCCCGAATAAGACACCTTT
>WJLZ01000213.1 GCA_014728215.1 Chitinivibrionales bacterium | reverse complement strand
TCTCTGCACTGCACTTGCCGGGCGACAAAAGCTCAGGATCACATACCGGACCGTGGACCATGACAATCCGGTGGAGCGGACAATCTGCCCGGTCAAGCTCATCTTATTCAAACAGGAGCTGTACTTTATCTGCATTTCGGAAAGGCATGAGAACCGTGATTACTACATTAAATTATGTCGAATCGTCTCTGCGGAACTGCTCGATGAAACGTTTACTGTTGGTGAAAAAAGGATCCGGCGGATCCAGAACCGTCTTTCGAAAAGTTTCGGCATTTTAGATGAAGACGTGCCCAAACCGCAGAAAATCATGATCAAATTTCCCTATTATTTCCAACTGATCCTCAATGAACGACGGTTTCATGCCAGTCAGAAAACGCGTGTCGATAAAGATGGTGATGTAATCCTCACCATGGATGCTCCTGTTGACCGGGAGCTTATCCAGTGGGTGCTTGGCTGGAGTGAGAGTGCAACGGTTATAAAGCCAAAAGCGCTTAAGGATAAACTAAGGGCTCTCGGAAGACATATGGTCTCAATATATTGACAAAAAAAATACCACAGGAATCCGAATATTGAACATTAAACCTTAATTACCATTATTACTGCTGGCTTTCATCCAATATAACCCGGAATTTATCCATTCTTCAACGACTCTGCGTGATTCCGGAGAAGGACAACAGCTTGTGCTAATTGTAAATTCTCTTATTACAGGGGACTCCTTCGTTAAGTCAATGATTAGCGTGCCTCGATGAGGAAAGAGTACACGATAGAAATACACGCTTCCTGAATAAATATCATCTTCATAAAACGATATACATTTATTCATTTCATCACCTTCTTTACATAAATCATGCAATGTCGTTATAGGTTCCACATGCAAATTTGCAGGCAACGGAAAAGGCGGAAAATCATTATCGCAAGCGGATTTCTCCGCTTGTTTCTTAACAGAATCTATTATCCGCTGCCGGTGCCATTTTTTAAGTAACCGTCCCCACTTGTCAGTAAGTTTATGGAGGCTCTTTAGTGTTTTTTTTCGCTCAATATTCTTTGAATAATCTGAAATATGCAGGGCCTTTCCCAGAAAAACAGCCTCAGTATACGTATCCACTATGTTTTTGCTAAAAAGAGTCTGCCAGAAAATTGATATAGACATACTATTTTCTTTAAGCTTCTTTTTCATTTTATTATGGAGCCGCCTAAAAAACCGGCACGCAAATAATCCGGGATATTCAATAACAAACCAGAGCATTTCAATCGGCATATCAACGGTTAAGTATTGGCTGAAGTGTTTTAAATAGCCTGTTTTTTGCTGTACAAAAAGATTAAGCCATAAAAGGTTTTCAATTTTCAATGTATTGAAAGAAATCCTTCCAAGTGCTCTTACCTCGGCCTCTGAACAGGAACCATTAATCGCATTTAGTAATTCATGGCGCTTCCGCCAAACAAGATTGGCCGCAGTATCGATGGTTATTACCTTTTGGGCCACCTTGTAAGCCAGCAATAGCGCCAGAGCAGGATTATCTTTCATAATATCAAAGAAACCCGCTGCCCTTCGCATAATCATTAATAAGGTGAACCTCAGAAAAGTAGCCCGGCTTGCACAACTCTGAAAATGGATTGGTATGGTGTTTATTATCTTTGAGAAAACAATTGTATTTTCCATATCAAACTCTGCATTTTTCAGAAGATAATCGGCATTACCCGTATAAAGTGACCAGTATCCAATATTTTTGTTAAACTGTTCGATTGCAAGTCCAGCCTCCCATGATGATAGTCTGTATATCGTATCTCTTTTTTCAAAAATTGTAAAAGAGGCCTTTAGTTGATTGTTTTTACAAAGACATTTGCACATATTTTTTCAGGCCGCGTAGTTGAATATGTTAATTTAGCCATATTAATTATATTCAGAAACGTGACGTTGAGTCGCACGCGAATATGCTCTGGCTATAAAGTGTACCTGTATGGAGAATATAAAAATTATTGGCGACAAAAAGTGTCGTCACTATTAGAATATATTAAAAACGTGGGGCGAAGTTATTACCTCAATTGCTGCTTTCCGGATTTAATGCACCAAAATTTTCAGCATTGAATTACTTTCTTATAACTTTCCCAGCATTGAGTTTAGATCCTCAGTTCGCCTTATTGAAAATTATCCAAAAACAACGTTCAATTCTCTTTTAGCCCCTTTTAAAAACTCAGACACTTTAATTTTAATCCGGCTGTCGTCGGTTAATTCACTAAGGTGGTATTTTTCAGAATATGCCAAAATTTCTGGGGCTTGTTTTACAAACGTTTTCACTCCTGTTTTCGGCCATTCATTATGCGAAAACAATCTTTTCCAATCACATTGAACGGTTTCATTAGCATAATAAATATACAATTTCAGTGTGCTTTCACATTCTTCAGGATCTTTAAGCAAATCGACATTAACGTCCTTATTCATGTCACCTTCAAAACCGGTATCGCTGGATAATCTCATAACAAATAACCAATCATTTTTTTCAATAATGGGATAATTTCGATCTGTTTTTTCCGGCAAGAGCAGACGAACAAAATCCCAAAGCGGCAAAAATGCCACGGCTTTTGATTTATGAAGATTGTCCCCACTCTGGGGTGGTTTGCCGACATTGGAATCCCACATATAATTTGTCATGCCTGTTGTTATAATAGTATTCAACATGGTATCAATTTTTTTGCACAAATCCAGACAGAAACGATGATATACCGCAAGAGCCCTGTATGCTTTGCGTATTTCAATAAGTGAATATTTAATTTCTTCTTCAAAAGTCATAGCATTACCCTCTCATTAGTGAAAGTACGGATAAATCAATTGATATTTTTTTACAAAAGTTTACTACACAAGAAATATCAGCCAGCAAATTAATATCATGAAAATCAAATATTTCTTTAATATCTTCTATTAAAAAACGTTTTTCATCTTCGTCAGGAACCGGCAAATTATTAAGTGAATCTCTCAGGGTTTTCCATGGTAATGCATGTACCAGAAAATCATTACGACCTTTGGCCCTGAGGTTTTCATTAACAGCTCCAATCAATTCATCAATTTCCTGTTCTCTGTCTGAATCTAAACCGCCAACTGCCAGAATAAGCACAGGCCTTTGTTCCTCTCTCGCTCTGTTTTCGATATAAGCATTGTATTCTCTAACCAGTTGATCCGAGCTTTGATTCATTGAAGAATCTGATAATTTGGCTTCGATAATAATCGCCACATTTTCAAAATGGATAACACAATCCGGTTCAACATAGTTTCCACCCAACCAATAACGAGGCCAGAATTGATAATCATCTATCTTGCCCGGGTGTACAGGCAAAAATGAAGAAGCTTTATTGCTCATATTGGATTTGATTATTCGCCATACCACTTCAGATGGCAGATAGAGCAAACGAGATATTATGGCGGCTGTCAGGAAATCCTCTCTTTCTTTATAAAACGTCCGCCAGCTTTTCCCCTCTTCAAAAAACGAAAAATTATTACGAACCTTTCCATTTACAATCGCCTTGTACATATTTTCCTTTCCTTTTTAAAATTTCAAATACCAACAGCAGTTTTACTCATTTTAGGTCCTTCACGCGATAGTATAGAGAATACTTCTAAATCTTGTAGCATGACATAAATTCTATAATAAACCCCTGTTCCGACAGAAGTGTCATTTTTTGCTAATTCTATGGGTTCGGCAAACCAGCCTTTTTTCCCTATTTGTATACAGGTAAAATATATTATCCCAACACGACAATTATTGTCGCAAAGAAACAGTAGATTTCTTTTAAGAAAATCGAACAGGAGCGGTATAATAAAGCCAGGCTATTTATTACAAGGAGGGATTCATGTCACATCGTCTGTCGAAATCCAGATACGTAGCGGGGATACAATGTCCGAAAATCCTCTGGATGGGGGTTAATTTTCCGGATGAAGCAGCCGGAATCGATCCCGCTACCCGGCGGATATTCGATATCGGTCATCGGATCGGGGAGCACGCACAATCGCTCTTTCCCGGTGGGGTGCTTGTCAATGAACCATCTGATAACCTGGCATCGGCGATCCGGAAAACCGGCGAGCTTGCCGGGCAGGGCGTTCCGGCTATCTTCGAAGCCACCGTCGATTATGATAAAATCCTGTGCCGGATAGATATTTTCAAACGGGTGAGAGGAAAAAAGAACCTGTGGGACCTGTACGAAGTCAAAAGCAGCAACTCGGTCAACAAGAAAAAGCATTATCCGGATGTTGCTGTTCAGAAATACTGTTGTGAAGGCGCAGGATTTCCAATCCGGAAAGCATTTCTCATGCACTGTAACAGGGAGTATGTTCGCAAAGGCGAAATTGTCCCCAGGGAGCTTTTAGTCGCCGAAGACATCACAGAAGAAATTGAAGAAGATCTCAAAAAAGTCAGGCAAAATGCAGCCGGATTTCTGCGTATAATGGCGCAGAAGAATGAGCCGGCAATCGAACCGGGCCCCCACTGTTCGCAGCCCTATATCTGCGCATATTCTGATCATTGCAATAAACCGGGACCAGAGTATGCAATAGGTGAGCTTTGCCGCGCCGAGAAAACAATTGCACAGCTCGAAAAAATGGGGATAACACTTCTGAAAGATATTCCTGCAACAGTTCTATTATCCGACCGGAACCAGGCCTTTGTCGAATCGGTTAAGCGTAAAAAGCCGGTAATAAACAAGGCAGGTTTGCATTCTTTTCTTGAAAAACTGGATTATCCCCTCTACCATTTCGACTTTGAAACTGTAAGTTGTGCGGTCCCACTGTTTGACAACTCCCGTCCGTGGCAGAATATTCCCTTTCAATTTTCGCTCCATGTCCAGAAAAAGCCCTGCGGCCCCTGCGCGCATCACGAATTTCTTCCGTCCGATCGTTCTGACCCGCGCGAACGACTTATCCAGGCAATGCAGAAGCATCTCGGTGATACCGGCTCTATTGTCGCATTCAACCAGTCATTCGAGATCAGGTGTATTCAATCGATGGCTGATGATTTCCCGAAATACAGGAAATGGCTCCTGTCCCTGATTCCCCGGATGCGGGACCTCATCGTGCCGTTTCGAAACGGCCATTATGCTCATCATAAAATGCACGGCAGTGCAAGCCTGAAGTATGTCCTCCCTGCCCTGGCGCCGAAATTGTCGTATAATGAGCTTGAAATCCAGGAAGGCACGACTGCGAGTTTACAGGCAGAGCTGTGGTACGACAATCAGATTGACGGCAAAGAATGGAAACAGGTATATGCCGCTTTGCAGGAATACTGCAAGCTGGATACGCTGGCTATGGTCGAGATTTTAAGGGTTTTGTATGTTGTATCGAGTAATTAAAAACCATATTTTTCATAAAGCTGTTCGCATAGCCAGGGCTGTATTTCTGAGAACATTTATCCTATTACAACCCGTATACTCGCTTGTGATACATTTTCAGAATTCAACTCTGCAATTTCAGGATGCACCTTCAGCCTCTGGACTTCATCTATATCAAGATCATAAAACCTGAGCTCAAGTTCCGGCTCAGTAAATTCGATTGTATTCAATGCATGTTCAAGAAAAGCCCTCTGTTCCCCTGTTATCTTTGCGATTTTTTCCATTTTTCTGCGCGTTTTTTCCCCAATCAGCTTTCTCTTCTGCAGTTTTTCCTTATCTCTTTCTAGCTTGTCGAGATCCCGCGCCTTTGCAGTGAAACGGCTGATTCTCTGAGACGGTTCAAAAATCTCCTTATGGAAAAAAAGTGTTGTATTACCGGCATGCAAATCACTTAACGGTAACTGAATCGTGCCGAACATTGCAACAATAGAGCATTCTATCGAAGGATTGATTTCTTTGAGTGTTTGCCGGGCAGATTTGATTTTTTTATGGATACCTTTAAGCGTCATGCTATTTTCCTGCGAAATTTCAAATGGCTTCTCGCAGGTAAAATAGAGGAAGAATGCGACAATAGTTGTCGCCAGATAATTTTAGATCAATATTTTATCCCCCCATAAAAAAAGTATGATGAATTTGACTCAAATTGAAATGTATTTTTTTTATTCAATTTAAAAAATAGCGGTAAATAAAAGCGGTTATCCACATAAAATCCGGCAAACAATCCTGTACAATACATAGCCATCATTTCTAATAAACGGTATTATTTCTGAAAATCAAATTTCACCGTTCAACGGCGATTGTGGGCAATTTTGGCCTACAATAATTACCAGCCAACTACCATTCGAGCAGTGGTATGATGTTTTCGGTGATCAAACAATCGCCGTTCGGCACCCTGATTTATTTTATTTAAAAATCGCTCTGTCGCTTGTGGTCAAGCCGAATGAAACAATTTTAACCTGCCGAACCGACGAGAATACGCAAAATGGATAATTATTGAGATTTTTTGTTATAACATCAATCGGAAAAAGGTCTCCGTAATGAACTTCAAAAAGATCAGATCCCACTGCAAACAAAGCAGTTCGATCTCAGAATCGCTCGTTGACGATTTCCTTATCAACTACTGCGCGGAGCATGAGCGGCTGAATCCGATCATGGCTCGCAGGCTTAGAGAGTTTCGTGAGGTGATACAGAAGATGCCTGAACGTTGGCCGTTCATGATTGCATCGCAGTATATCGCTCATCGGCTGTTTCGGGAGGGCGGCTTTGCCCAGACCTATCTTGAGCGTGGTCTGCTCAATGATCGCTCCGAAGATGAACTGAGCTGGCTTGCCTTCCAAACCGAGCATCCCTGGCGTTTCTCATTCTTTACTATTAAAGAACAGCCCGACCGGGATTTCTTTGTAATGACCGATGAATTGATCGGCGAAGAGATTCTTCTCCATTCGCCGGGAATTGCGAACATCCTCGATCAGCACGGTCCCATACAGATGTTACTTCTTCTGGTTGGATTCAACGGAGAGTGCTGGCAGACCTACGGCAATCTTGCCTATTTCCGAAGCATGCAGCCATTTGATCTCTTGTATTTCGCCCGTCAATTGGGGCATTCGGCTGATTTCTTGAATTCAATACCTGAGATACTCGCAAAAGATCCAATCCCCTTCATGCTTCTCTGGCGTGGCGGCGAGATCCCTCTTGCAGTGCATGGAAAGGATCTTGTTGTTTTCAACAAGTCGGAATTCCATGATGCGGATTTTGTTCCTGAGAAATACGCGGAGCAGTTCGTGATTACGAAGAAACACCCAGTGTATCGGCTTCAGCTCAAGCGATGGAGCTCGCATCCGCACTTTTCAGTATGCTTCTATCACGCGAAAAGAAAACGGCTGGTCTTTACCGCCATGACCGACCGTGGCTACACGAAGATCATCGAAGCATTCGAGACAGCAGGCAACAAAGTGCCTCACACGCCTGAGATCAGGGCCACAATGGCAATGATATTCACCGCGAAAGAGATCTTCAAGACAGAACCTGAATTGGTTCCTTATGAGAAGACCTTTGCTGAACCGGTATCGCCAGAGCACCAGAAGGAATTAGATAAAATCAACTCATTCATCAGAAGTTTCCTTCCATACCATAACAAAAAGAAATCTTTCGATCTGCATGCGCTTGCCGAAGCTGCGGGGATTGATGATGACCTTGCCAAGCAGGTTATCGAGCATATTCGCAAAACGACGGACCGAATGGGCCGATGATGACTGGATAGAGAGGAACAAATGCCGGAATCAGGATCGGAACAACGCCCGGTCATCCATTTTAAAGTAGTGATAACTGCATTTTCAAATATCTCATCTTGATTCTGAGGTGATGCTGCAATAGATGACATAAGTTGACTCATCCAGATCTTCCTTAATCAACGCTTTAACCTTCTTGCTTTGCGTGCCATACATTTGCTCTGCAAGTCTGTATGTTTTATCATGCCACTTCTTGCCTGCATTCGGGCAGGTAAAAACATCCTGCAAATTCTTTTAAACATGTCCACGAGCCCTTGCCCATGCTCCCGCAAATGATGTCGCTCCATCTGAATCCCTCTTGACATTGCATTTCGTACCACAGACATTACACTTCTTGGATTTATATTTTCCGGGTTCGGTGGATATGAAGTCATATCCCGCATGATAAATCGGATTTTCTTTTTGCGACATAATCTATCCTTTTTTTGTAAATTGCACCTGCATTCCCAACAATCCACTCCCCCATGCCCGGAACACGCTCCACGGCCCCTTGCATCACTGGAAGTCCCATCTTTGCACCTGGCTCCGGTATGCGGGAAACATACACACTATCAGTCATCTTCCTTTGTTTGCAGCCGAAAGCAATAGGATGCAGAATGGAAGCGGCAACCCATTTAATTTTTGACTTGATCAATTAGCTTTGTCAAGAGGAAAGTTTGTATTAAGCGGCTAAATTTAGAGGAGCGGCATATCAACTGCCTTCGAAACCGGCCATAAACACGCCAAACGTGCCAAACCTGCCAAAGTGAAGACCGGTTTAAAGAAACATGCTGCGGATAAAAGGTCGACCCGGAAGATATCAGATACAGTAAAAAACGAAACAAAGAGCAGCCGAAACGCCTTTTTCTGATTTTCCATACCGGTTTTCCTCTCCTCTCTGCCATGCCCCTTTCCTGGAAGCTTTATTTCATAATTCGAGAGTATCTCCTCAAGCGCTCCCCAAACCTCCTCGGGCTTGATATTCTTCAGTTTCACATTCCGGCTCATGCTATTTTGGGAGCATTAATAGCGAATGATTCAACAATGTAACCAAGTTGTTTGAATGCAGCGCCGTTGCCATTCTGTCTATAGACATAATTATAGCAAGCCTTTAGCGTGGAGTACCTTCTGCCGTATTCCTTGCCGCTACCTGGTAACGAACCTTCGGCTCATCGGCTTGTCCGCACCTGTAATGCGACAAATATAAGTGCCCCGACCGAGCACTGTGTTCTCAAGCGGAACGATCAGCCGGTTCCGTGACGAACTCGCGGCAAAGCTCCATCGGCGCACAACACGTCCCGAGAGATCGTAGAGGACTATTTGTAAATCAGTTTTTGTACCGGAAGATAATGCACCGGACTCGATTACGAGACTGCTATTGATGATAAAGCACTCAAAGCCTCCGGCTGTTTGCACGTGAGCGGCCGGAGGTGCGGCAAAAAGTGCGGACTCGTAGTCGACATAGGCTTCGGGATCGACAGCATACATTATCGGTGCCTGCGGCGGAGCGATCCGGGCCGGAGCGGGCTGCATATCCGGCACTACGAATATGTCAACGTCCTCGGGCGCCCACATCACGGGAGCGCCAAGGGGAACTGGTATTATCTCTCTATTCAATCCGCACACATACTCCGTCATCGGTTCGGGCGGGTTGACATAAAGCCATTCCGCGACAGGAATGTCCGCACGCTGGTCGGCGGCAGGAAAAATATCCGCGCTGTTCAGAAGCGGCACTCCGTTGTCTCTGAGACGGCGGACAACAGAGGGGGGAAGTGCGTCCTCTTCCAGAGCCACCAGCGAATATTTTTCATCGACAAATCCGAGCGTTGAAGCCATGGAAGAGGGCATGACCGGAGCAAGGGGCGTGAGGTGCGGCGAAGAGCCGATAAGCCGTGCATATTGCATGCCGTCATCCATGGGCACGATCTGCGGTGTTTCCGTATATTCTGCAATCAAATCGTCTCCTCGATACACACTCCATTGTATCTGGTTATTCATCGGACGGTTTGAGTAGAGGTGCATCTGACGGCAGCCGACAGGCTGACAGTAGGAACTACCCTCTGATTCCGCAATTACGGCGATCCGGTTCGTGTCGACACCGTTGCCCACCATGGCAAAGACCTGAATGTCTGCGCGGTGCGTGTGCAGAAACTGCTTCATATTGACACCGGGCCAATAGGCTCGATGTGTGGACAATCCGGGATCCGGGGCCGGGGAGCCGTTGCTGAAAACAGAGGATTCCAGCATGCTCACATCGATCTGCCCGTCCCACTCCACTGTCTGATCTGCAATAGAGCTGGTGACAAGTCGGGGGCCGGCGCAGAGAATCAACAAGTGTTTGAGTGAAGTGCGTTGTGTGTCAAACAACTCTTGTGCAGCTTTCAAGGCATTCTGAAACTCCTGAAAGGCCTGCTGGATATCAAAGGGAATGTCCTGTGTGCGCGGGGTATCTCTCATGGGCGGATCAACGATTTCCCGTCTGCTCAGTTCGGTAAGCCAGGCGATCATCCTGTTATATTCACGGCCTCCTTTTGTGTCGAGAGAGAAGGTAATCCGCTCGCCCCCCTCTTTGTCGATAATCAACGCGGCTCTCATGTGCGCCGCATCAAGGTTTTCGAGAAACTCCTGAAGGAGCGTGGACTGCTCCACAATTTGACGCGCGTACTTTTCCAGTATCTGAGGATGGTTCCATCGCCACAAAATCACATAGTCATGGCCGATAATGCTCTTCTTCAATGCCTCCTGGCCGCTCATTGTAGTGACATGAAGCATTTGTCCGCTGAATTTTGAGGTGGAAAAATCTCCCTCATAGAATAGTGACCCTTCGTGCGCCTGGGCAAGAATTGGTATAATGTGCGAAATTCTCTTTTCGTGCCTGAGGCCGTGAGCCTCAAAATTATAATCGGCGCCGGAGAGTGATTCGTACAAACGGTTTTCGAAAATGTTCTGAGCCGAAGGTGTCTCCACCCGATAGGAATCGACTCCGGGGCCTTTCCTGATCAAAACCTGCGCATGATCGGTAAACGCATGGGGATAGGCGATTTTGTTCACTCCATTGCTGCAGTAAGCAGGAATGAGGTAGCGAATACGCACCCTTCTGGTCTGGCCGAATGTCACGGGGAATATTGAGATGTCGTAGTTGTCATCCCAGATCCACTCCAGCAGCACGGGATCACGGGGCGGAGGCGGCACATCCGAGCTTCGCTGCACGACATTCTCATACTGCTCCCTGGCGACGTCATTGGTTTTAAGCTTTGCCTTGAGTATCATGTCCTTGTACCAGGTGACCATTCCCACCACAACCGATTTGTCTTCCAGGTTAAGATTTCCCACAATCTCCAGTGCGTTTTTGAAAGAGTCGGGCTCGTTTCCTCCAACTTCAATCGTCCAGGCCAGTTCCACGTCCAGATAGTCCGCATGGACCGTGATATGATACTGTTCGTTGACAATGGTTGCAGTTCCCTGCCAGGGCGCTCCCTGGGTGGACTGGCTTCGAAACAATCCATGCTGCATTCCGATTGCATGTGCACCAACAAAAAAGCAACAGATCGCATTGGTGAAAAGAATGGCTTTTTTCATTTGATCGCTCCTTCTAAAGGGTCTGGTAGGTTGCGTCTGTCTATCTCAGTCGCATTATTACGCGGAAAGGTTCAATTTTTATTGGCGGCATCCTGACTCTGACTTTTTTCCCCAGGCAAAGTAAATATTCTGCGCATTCCGTCATTATATGGCGGATTGAAGCGCTATTAATACAAGGAAAAAGAGTCCTGGATGATCGGGATCGGCTTTTTGAGAACAATGCAATGCACCTTGACACTATTACATTATAGAGGGTTTAGAAACAGTATAAAAATGAGTTTAACCTGACCAGTTGACTGCCCTATGAACTTTTTACACCACAATGTAAAAACGCCATTCCGTTCGCTCTTATCCGGATGCATCCACCAGTTAATGATCTTTTTATGGTCCTTAATGCCTTTTAAATCGGTGATTTTTTCAGCCCGTTTGGCACAACAGATGATTTCAGCAAAAAATTCTCGACTGTTCTTGAAGACATTATGGCGCGTAAACGGATTGAACTGGAATACCGCGGTATTGCCGGAAAGAATACCGAGCTGCAGAGAATCGATCCGTTAGTGTTGTGCAGTAACGGGAACAGTTGGTATGTCATTGCCTTCTGTCACAAGAAAAAGACGCTGGCCCATGCGATACCGGGCCTCTCTTTAATTATCCTGCCGGAGAATGATCGTATATGAGTCCGGGGTGACGTCGGGCGCTCCAAGGAAATAAAAGCCTTTGGAAATAGTTCTTCCTGCGAAATGCCGGCTGTCGGATTCTATTTTGTCGATGATTTTCCTGCCCCTGAGATCGAACAGATGCCGCCCCTGGAATATGGTGGCATACTCGGGACCGCTAAAATCCAAATTCCGTGCCCGGTAATTTTCGAGTACGCCTGATATCTGCTCGAAAAATGTACTGTCAATCGGCTCATTGACACTAATATTAGAAAAAACAAACCCTCCTGATCACTGACCAAGGATAGCTTTTTAACCGCTTTTCGCACCGGTATTCCAACAACGGACACGTTCCTGGTGTTAAGTATACATGAAAAACTGCGCAGTATCAACGCATAGAGCAATTTTCCATTGTCTATAGACAATAGGTTTTCTTCCTTTGAATCGCTTGCGGTCCTAATCGCCCTGAGAAGATGCGCAAAGCAAGATCAAAGTCAGCATGCACATCCGGAAATGCAAGCCAGCCGCAAGAATCCAGCAATCGATGAACATCAAACTCGTTCTGTCCCAATGATAGCAAGGCAGCAATTTCTTTTGCGGCGCAACAGATAAAAAAATACTGTCACCTTTCTGGTCGATAGCGCTGCAACCTGTACGCTTCTGCCTTTGAAAATGGTGGATGTGGTACCCCTTGAAATACTCGGCCTGGTGCTCAACCCTTTCAGCCGAACCCTGCAGCCGATGAAAATGATGCCGGGCTTCTTCCTTTCGCTGCAATAACCTATTTTAACCCATCAAATGATTCAAATTATTGTCCATGTTTACTAATAAACCATCAGGATAAATATCCATGTTACTGACCCTTCTGCCGTTGGCGAGTGGATTTTTCTATGCCTTTACAGCCATGGCGATCAAGCGTTCTTTGCAGCTCCGGATCGATCCGTGGCAGATGAGTTTTACTGCCTGCTGGGCGATGGCCATTCTTTATATGCCCATGCTCGTCTGGCGGGAGCCGGTTCAGGAACCGGCGGCATGGTGGCAGATCGGGCTTGCGGCAGTGCTTTTTCTCAGCGGCATTTCGACCAATTTCTTTGCTCTCTATAATGGTGATGTTTCCGTTGCAACACCGGTGCTGGGAACCAAGACCCTCTTTGTTGCGCTCTTTTCCCGGCTTATCTTTGGTATCGGACTCACCGGCCGGATATGGATCGGCGCCGTACTGGTGGTCATCGCCCTGGCGCTCATGCGCCCACCCCGGGCTGAAAGAGAGGAAAACAGGGGTAAATTTGCCCTGTCCATCGGCTTTGCCCTCATTTCAGCAGGATCCTTTGCCCTCTGCGATGTCGTGGTGCGGAACTTCTCCCCCTTCTGGTCATTCGGATGGCTCCTTCCCCTGCTCTTCTGGGCGGTTGCCCTCCTGTCGTGTACCATGCTCCCCTTCTTTCATAAATCCCTGGGAGCACTCAGCCGGACTCAATGGTACTGGCTCACTGCTGCCTCGATACTCAACGCAGTCCAGGCCCTGGGGATCTCACTGGGCCTCACCGCCTTTGCCCAGGCCAATGCAACCCGCATCAATATTCTCTACAGCTCCCGTGCAATCTGGGGTGTACTCGTCGTATGGCTCCTTGGCTCCTGGTTCAAAAACACCGAATCACACAGCACAACGGTATTTATCCGCCGCCTTATCGGGGCGGTCCTGATTGTAGCCGCTATTGTGCTGGCGATGATGGAATAGCTATGGCCAAAGGTCCAAAGGCGATGATCCGTCTTTGTCGAAGTGCCAAAGTCACTGCAGGGGTCTGTTACAGCATCTCTTCTCATTTTTCTGCATAAAAAATCCCGTATTCCCACAATCCCTTTTTCATGGCAAAGTACTGATTATAAAGCGCATCGCAGGGATGCTGGAAAAATATGATTTTATCGAGCAGGTGAAGAGGAAGGAAAGGGAGCGAAACGTATAACATCAGTTTCGAGGTCTTGAACGCCTGCCTGGTCACATTCCGGTAGTCGGTTATGCTAAAACCGGAATCCTTTGCAAAATTTGCAAATTGACCGGGGGTATTGAGATGATTGACAAACCATCCATCAAGCCAGCGCTGCATGAGCTTCTTGTCTTTGCCTTCATAGTGTTCCCGTGATGCAAAACCGTCGGCAACGACCAGGCGCCCGTTGCTTTTAAGGACGCGGGATGACTCTGCGATAAACTGAGCCTTGCTCTCGGCGTAACAGATGCTTTCGAATCCCCATACCACCGAAAAGGATTTATCGTCGAACCGGGTATGCTCATAGTCCATTTCATGGAATTCGCAGAGATCGGCAACGCCAGCTTTTTTGGCATTTTTGCGGGCCCGTTCCACCTGATTGGGACAGATAGTAATACCGGTGACCCGACACCCGAATGTTGTTGCCAGAAAGATACTGCATCCGCCAACTCCGCATCCGGCATCGAGAACATGGTCATCCTTTGTTACCTTTGCCGTCTCGGCGACCACTTCATTGAATCGAAGCGACGCTTCACGCTGGGTCTTTGTCGTCTCATCCCAGTAACCATAATGCATGTTCTTGCCCCAGAGACCGTAAGCGAATGCGTTGTCTTTGTAGTACTTGATTATGTCCCTTTTCTTCCATCGCATAGAGAATGCCGTCCTTTACCTGGCAGGTGATTATTTCTTGTTTGTATCCTTCATTTTCTGCAATTCTTCAGTATCAGCAAGATCTTTCATATTCTGCGTGAAAAGCAAGCAGCCCTCACCTCACCAGTGGAGAATTTTCCATGTGGCAACACGCTTGATCGGGGTGGATGCAGTATCCATAATAAGCAACCATTTCCGGATATTGTGAAAATATTTTCAAAATCTCCTCAACAGCAAGAATTCAGCCCGATTTCAGCACAAAAAACAAAAAAAAGTGACCGGAACATGTGTTTCCGCCCCCACCGATTATTTCTTCGGCTGATTTGAATAACGTGGTGGAGGGATATGGTTAGTGCCTGGTTCAATCGAGAATAATCAGCTCAACGCGCCGGTTTTTTGCCCTCCCCTGAGGGGTATCGTTACCGGCGATGGGATTTTTTTCACCCATTCCCACGGCCCTGAGGCGGGAACGCTTGACACCTTTTTTTATTAAATAGCTCACCACACTCCGGGCACGCTTATAGGAGAGGTTCCGGTTGAGTTCAGCATTACCTACATTATCGGTATAGCCATGTATTTCAGCATGCACCTGAGGATATTCGACGAGAATCCGGGCAAAACGCTCCAGTTGTGTCCGGGCGCCGGGTTTCAGTTCCGCGCTGCCGGATTGAAATTTAACCTTCGTAAGCACTGTGCTACCCGGATTAAGACCGGGGGGTAATCGCCTGCTTTTTGAATTTCGTGCATCGGGATTACGATCCGGCTCCTGTCCCCTGTTTCGGTACATGGCTCGTATGATAGCACGATCGATTCGGGCATATTCACGATAGGATATTTCTGCCGGAGCAATTACATTTTTCCGGAAATCAAGAGCATTACGCGGCCCCTGCTCTTTAAGGACAGCAAAAGCCTCTTTGACAAGGGCCCGCTCTTTACGGGATATTGCCCGTCTGGCCTTTCGGATCTTCAACCAGAATCCCCGGGCTTCCCACCGCTGCTTTCGAGTCGTGGATGACCAACCGAGCTTTTTGAATTTTTTACGATACAAAGAAGCAGTCAGAACATCAAGACGACTTTCACCGATATGATTTTTTCCCAGATTGGAATAGGCCCGGTCCACATAGGTTTCCACTGCCTCGAGCAATTGTTGTGGATCTGCAGTGGATGAATCTTCCTTTGCCCCCGCCGTCATACCAAGAAGAAAAAAGAACACCCATGCTCTGAGAAAATATCGTAAGAAAGATCCCTGGAATGGATAATGAAGTCTCTGCATTGAGAAGTCCTGTTTTAAAGCCCACTAACGCTGAGGAATTAATAATAAAATAATAAAAAGTAAAAATGCCGGTAATGATCAACCCTTTGAGACGGATCCGGTAGAGAGTCGTTACAATCATCGTTCTGAAAATCGTGGTATGCATTTCAGGCATTAATGCCTTTCATACATCGCCGTAAGTATTGGTATAAATTATTTTTATAATGTAACCTTGAAATGAAAATCCGGAGGATACTATGGGTAACAACGAAGAACTCGATCGATCACTGAAAGACCTTAACGACGAACTCTCGAAAGTAGAAACCGAGAATGCGGAAACCCAGCAGAAAATATCTGATCTAACCAATAGAATCAACAATGTCATCGAAAAAGATCACACCAGACCGTCAAAGGAACACCATTCTCTCCGTGATGAGCTCTCCGACTCAATCGATTACTTTGAAGTCTCTCATCCCACGTTGACTGAGGTTGCCCGAAGAATAGTTTATACATTAAATAATCTGGGAATTTAGTTCTTCCGCTTATCTTTTGCTACCTTCAATTTTCCCGACTGTACGATATTGGTATGGATATCGGCGGCTATGTTGCTGCAGTTTTCCTGTCCGGTTTTATTATCGAGCACAAGCGCTCCACTGATATCAAACTGCAGCCGGCCGCTTGCAAGGCACGATTCTATTGTAACGCCCTCAAGCCAGGTTCGGGGATCGAGATCTATCAGCAGACGGGTTACTGTGCCGGCGTCAACAGAAAAGGAACTGCTCTCCTGCTTGTAGAACCGGGTTATATTTGTTGCCGCGCTGATAATAAAATCGTGCATCTCCCCCTCATACCGGAATGTACCTCGAAGCTCTATTGTTGATGGTTTGAGCAGGCCACACTCACCAGTACAGGCATCCTTTTTCAGGGATATTTTTACGCCCTTGTATCGGAGATCAGGAACTCTTATTTCTTCCAGGGACGGTTCCACGGTTCCGGAAAGAACATTACAGACAAAAGGGCCATCCAGACAAAAAGACTCATCATCGAAATACAGAGGAGCATAGTTATCCATGTCGATTGACAAGGCCTGATCGGAATTACCGAGAACGAACCTGATGTTATCAACTAAAACATAGACCTGATCGGTTATAAACTTCAGTCCGTCGTCATTCTCGATAATGATCGGTAAAGAAGAACGGTTGTCGGGTGAAAGTGGATGTACTGGAAGCTCATCCCTGTCGGCGAAGACAGCCTGTGATGAGTCGATTCTCATGGAAAATGCCACCACTCCGCCGGGATTTCCGGCTCCCGACCCACCGGCAACAGAATCCGGTCCACTGCTGGAGCAGCCGGCAAGTGCAAGTAATGCAGCAATAATCAGACAGCGCAATTTCATGCTTTCCCTTTCCTCTTGCTCCGGCTTTTTGATACGGGGAACGTTTGCATATTTACCTGATAGACCCGCTCTGTTTTTTCCTGTGTATCGGCAAAGGCAAGCAGTTCTTCCCAGAATGATTCCATCCGTTTTTTGACTTCCCGATACCCTTCAGCGGTGAGTCCGAGGGTCGCTGAGCGAATATCCCGTTCTCCGGCGCTAAACCGCTCAATAGCGTCTCTTCCAAGGGCAATGACCGATTTATGATACCTGGTAATTGCCAGCGAGATCACCTCTGAAGATGTTCTGACAACGGAATCGACCGCAACCCATTTTGTGCCGGAATGGTCCTTTTCGATAATGCCCAGTGATTCCAGCAGCGTAATACCTTTGACAACCCTGCTTTCACTGACCGCCGGCACAATTCGCCTGCCAATCCATGATGGATCTCCAGGATAATCGGAAGATACAACAAGCTCCTTTATGACCGGAAGGTACCAGTGTGAAAAATAATCATACTGCTTTTTCCGTAGCTGTTTCATCGGTTCGTATCGCCGGGTCCGAAGAATTTTCTGAAAAAAAGCATCCTTCTCATCAGCGGTTTTGGCATGATCAAAGGCAACGATTGTTTGAAAATAATCGAACTCCCTTTCTGTAAGGCCTAATTCTTGTGCCAGAAATTCCATCGCCTTTGAACTGATATTAAGCTTGCGGCTTTTGATCAATTGAAGAAAATTGGGTGAGGTAGATCCTGCCAGCCCGGCAAAATTCCGATAGGAAAACCGTGGGTCCTCTCTTTGCAGCACATCAAAAAGATCACTGAGATACTGCCGGTAATCAATGTACCGGTATAACCGGGGAAGCCTGCGTCTTGTTTTGCTCGGTAGTGACATTATTTAATGAGTGCCTGTACACTGATTGGCGAGTCGGGATCAGTAATCCTATGGTCGCACCTATATAAATAAATTATGTGCCCGAAAAGACCAAATTGCCAGGCCCTTTCTTTCATCTTACTGTATAAAATTTTTATGCAGATTATTAATTTTTTAAATTTATCCTCCACCGGGCTGAACTTATAATATCTTGAATTTAAGTAAATTATGGAATTACAATTAATTTTTTGTTTTAAAATGTGAATATTTTGTTTGCTTTAAAACATCCGATTAATTAATTTATATAAGGAAGGTATAGGGGCCTTCACTTCATTGCGCTTCCGGGTGATCATTTCTTTGAAATGAGACGCCAATATCAAGGGGATACGTTCAGCACATGCAGAAAAATATCGACAATACGATTGAATCCATTTATTATGTCATCCAGCAGAAAATTTATGATGATCCATGGGGTGATCTTGGAGTCAGAAAATACATTAACTTGCAAAGGGCGAAAAGAGCTCTTCAGTGCGAAATAAACCATTGGGTACCCAATGAGATGATATCCGAATGGCCAATACGGTACCGCATAATCCGGCGCACCGACACTATTGTCGATGAAACTTCACAAAAAGCGACCATGCAGCCCAACCGGGAAACAACGTTATAATCATGAAAAGCCTAATAGTTTTCGCATCCCTTCAGATGTTCCTTCCAGCAGTAATTGCATCGCTTCTCTTCTGTATAAATTAAACCAGCCTCTTTTTAAAGCAGAGAACGCAGGATAGAGCGGAACAGACGATGAACTGCTGCTTATGATAATCCCGCGCTCTCAGCTTCTTCAAAAAGGGCTCAGTCCCGAACACCAGGGACAACCGCAACCACTACTGCACCAGCCTGATTCGCGCCATATTTTTGACAGCACCAACATTGAGAACAGCGAAATAAAATCCCGATCCAAGCATCCGGTTATGCCTGTCGGTGCCGTTCCATGAGACCGAGAAACTCCCCCCATGGTTATTTCGTTGAGCAGTGTCTTTACGAGCTTACCTCGGGCATCGAAAATTTTCAGCACTGCCGATCTGGGAGAATCCAGCCGCGGAATCGCAAACTCGATTGTTGTTGCATCCGTAAAAGAATTCGGCGTTATGCGAAGAGCTGTCTCTTCGGGCAATACAGCCGTTTTATCCTCAACCACCGGCGTACCGGGATCGACAACAAGCATCGATGTATAGGGGGTGACAATATTATATTTCTTGCCCAGCATGGTCACATTCCGCACGAGTTCATCCTGTTCTCCGTACATCTCAATTTCTTCCAGCAGATGATCGATTTTCATCGATGCCCACATGCGAGGCACAAAGGGGTGATTGTTTGATCCCCTGCCAAAATCGAGCGTTTCGGTTAGTACAATTTCATTGGTCACCTGGAGACCGGTGAAAGTAACAGTATGGCCGCCGGTACTGCGATAGCGCCCCAGAACACTCAGTTGCGCGCCCGCATATAAATTGGGCAAAATCCGTGGGAAAAGATCGTAAGGCTCCAACTCCTCGTAATGAATTTGAATGCCGGCAATCAGGGGATAGGAAATCTTTGTCATGAACCGGTCCATGATGCTTGCGATGGAATCATCAGAGTTAATGTTCCGATATAAGCCGTTGTTTTCCCAGGCGAGCCGCTTCAGAAAAGCCTCATCCAGATCGTTGCCGATTCCAAATGTAAAGAGGGACATCAGCCATAAAAGCGATATTCTTTTTGACAATTTCTGCCCGGGTGATCTCATCCGGCGGCGTGGCCCACAGAAGGAAATAGGGGTCGTCACCGGACTTATCAAAAAACATGGGATCATTCATATCAGGTACATAGGTCAGTTGATTTAATGCATAGGCATCATTCTTCAGGTTATAATGTATACGAAAATCCTTTTCCTCCTGTGTATTTTCATTACCATAGAGTATCGAGAATTCATTGCTGTTTATCCGGGTTATTCCCAGCCCGGTTCCCTCAGTATGGCTCGGTGACAAACAGGAGAGAATATCCTTTTTTGCAGACATGTCGACAGCAAGCGAGGCCCGTTGGACCGGTTTTGACGACATATTTGCCGTTTTCATGAAAAAGCGGTATTCAACCTGACTGTTTTCATAGGGAAGAAGCTCCGCATAGGTGATTTCAATACGCCGTTCACTCATGAGATGTCCGGCCGGCTCTATGGGAAACACGGAAAGCTTAAACACATTGCCTCCCATGTATTCCAGTAATGCGGGATCGATCTGCCGCCGAACAATATTTTCATACACCGCCCGGGCCGTATCCTTTTCCATAACATCGGCAATGACCCGCTCACCATTAATCCACAGAGCCAATTCGGTAACCACCGCGTTTTCCGGAAGAGGGAAAACAAAAACACCTTCAAGACGACTACTCGACTCGTTCTTAAAGGTGTGATCAACATGGGTGACCGCAATCTGATCAGTAATCGTCACCTCGGCATCATAATGGGTCAGCCAGAGCGGCTGTCCCTGAGTATTGGAGAGAGGGCGGCGCGCATAGAGCGCGCCGAGGGCAAAGAGTGAGGCATGAAGAGAAATCAGCAGTAGAGTGAATATCTTTATCATTTTCGACATCCTTGACTATTTGTAGGCTATTGGTTGATTGAGAACGAGTTCCGGCGTCCTTATAACAAGCACGAAAAATCCACGGGTTATCGGATTCCCTGCCCGATCGGTGAAATTCCATGTCCATCTGTAATTAGCTGCAGCAAGCTCAGCAAGCGACCATTCCATGATAAGCCTTCCTTTGACGTCATAAATACATGCTTTACCGGCCAGGACTTCGGGCGTAAAGGATGCAAGATAAATCTGCATCAGGTTCTGCGACAGGGGCATTATCGTAATTTTTGGTGTCCCTGAAACACTGATAGCCTCTGAAGCATCCAGACTGCCCGGTCCCCATGATTCGGAACCCGCCATAGAGGAATCGACTCCATCGGGATTTTCTGCAGGAGTTTCGGTTGAAACCAACTCACCATTTTCATTTACCACCGAATCGGCAACGGCAATGAATGCGGTGTATTCACATAAGACACCGAAAGCAAGGCTGATCTCCAGTATTTTATCTTTATTCTGTTCGTTATAGAGAGCGCTCTGTTCATTGCGAAGATTCTCTATTGTCTGACGAGCCCACATCTGGGCAACACACTCCATTGTCCTGTTGTCGGAAACAAAGTTAACATCATATGACTCCGAGACTGCTTCACCGTCTTTATCGGCATTGAGCATAATGGTTCGGGGACCGCCCTGCTGATACATACCGAACAAGAGAACCGGTTGCCCATACCAGAGATCACCAACACTCTGCCGGGTTAAGGCAGTCGGAATTTCGCCACCCCAATCGATTGAAATATTCTTGAGCTGAGGAATGCGAATCCGGGTCCAGAAATCATCGACAATCGGTTTAACATCATCATTGAGTAATACCATTGTTGCAATGCCTTCACCGGCATTCGCCGCCAGATCCATCAGTTCCCGGTTGGTCGAGTTGCCGATACCGAAAGTAAAAGCAATCGTTTCATTGGGATCATTCTCAATTTCAGCATAAATATCATTTATTCCTCCGATAAATCCATCGGTGATGAGTGTCATTATTCTGGTTCGCCCAGGCTCGAGGGGAACACTCAATCCTTTCCGTACCCCGGAAAGCATCTGAGTGCCGCCACTTGCATAAAGATTGCTTATCCATTGCCTCGCCGCTGCGATATTCTCCGGCGTTGCCGCAACCGGCGTCTCGTTGAAATTCGATGTACTGTTACTGAATGCTAAAAACGAAAGACGGTCGCCCGGGGTTGCTTTATCCAGCATGGCATTCATTATCTCTTTCAATTTCATAAGGGGAATCCCACCCATAGATCCGGAAACATCAAGAACAAATACCAGATCCACATTCTGCGGCTTTTTAGAGGCGGTATCGAGTAAATCGGGATAAATCTGCAGGGCGAAATATCCTTTGTTGCCGTCATGGTAACTTAAAACACTTACATCACGATGCGGCGATTTTCTGCCGAAGCGGAGTACAATATCCCTATTGGGAAGCACATCCTTATCATTCATTTGAACCAGCACGGTATTCGATCCTTCAGGAAGCTGCCGGTCCATTTCAAGCATGACTGTCGGCAGGGTCATCTGATCGATTCCCTGTTCAGTCACCGTAACGTCATGATTCGGACTGACAAGATCGGCAATCTGATAGGGCGTGATAAAAAGGATAGTAAAATCAAGACTGCTGCCGCTGCGTGTTCCGGGAGGAACATAGAGCGGGTTGGAACGCTGCTTAGCCAGAGGCGCCGGATCGTACCGTGGGCCTACAACCGTTGGAAAAGCCAGTTCGAAGGTACCCATATCATAGATCAAACTCATGCTGAAATAGATCGTCACTTCCACACTGTCATGGGGCAGTATGTTGCAGAGTTTCTGGATAAAGATATTATCCTGCGACTGAAGCAGGAGACTTGCCTGTTTGCCCTCTTTTTTTGCCTCCTCGTATTGCTTCTTTGCTTCTTCCTTTTCCTGTATATCTGCATGAAATACACCGGTACTCGTACGAAAATCCATGCCGTGCACAGCGCCATTGTGGGGAAGAGGAAAAACATACTGGGTCTCCATGGGAAGATCGAAAGGATTGCGAAAAACCTGGGTAACCTTACCATTGGCAAAGCCGTCACCACAGATAATGCTGACTTCCGTTCCAACCGACGGTATGGTGACCTCTTCACGCTGATCAGCCGGCACATTAACTGAGATTTCTCCGTTCGGCAGATAAAGCGTATCGCCAATACCAAATGATGTATCCGAGACTGTATCCGCCGATATCGGCTTCCATGCCACACAGGTACCTTCACCTAAACTGTCCAAAGGGACCTTTGCAAAAAGCGCAATCGAGCAGAAAAGAAGTGTCATTATCATCCCTGTTACAGTGGTTTTATATGAAACCATGATTCCTCCTTTAGAGTAAGTATGTGTGTTATTTAAAAACATCCCCGATTTTTTCCCAATGAGAAACAGTTTTGCATGGTACTGAATTTTCATGAATCGGCATTTCAGCTATATTCTCGGCCCTTACCAGCGACAGCAGCAGTATCAGCGCAATCAAGGCGATGGCCGCAATGACTTTTTTAAGCTCCATCCCTCCTCCTTTTCCTCGTGTGATTCTTTAATATTCTCTGATTTCTATGAAAATCAAAAATATCAGAAATATTTCTTTCATACACCTTTAAATATACCGGTATTTTAAGGAGTTAACTATGGTTGATTCATATTTTCGTTTTCTTATAGAAAACACATGCATTTACATTTCAGGAGGGAGCGGGGGAATACATTTTTTAATTTTCCCTGGAGTGAAACAATCCTGTACAATCGTTTCCTATGAAAACCTCTGCGAGAATCCCGCGGCAGTGCTCACCGAAAGAGTGAAACACACGGCACTTCCGGTCAAAAAAGATTTCCTCGAATCCTTTGCCGCCACGAATTCGCCGTCATTATATTATAAACCGCAATTTACGGATGAACAAGCCGCGGCCGTTAAATCCATCACCACATCAACAGCGAATTTATTCGGATATAACCACTTCTGATCGAACAGGGATTCTGAAGGAAACACTAAACCGGCTCTGAAGTCAATGTTCTGTAATTACCGGTACAGAGATTACCTTTTGAGTACCGTCGGTAAGTTCGTACCGGACAAGGAGCATGCCTGAAGTAGAAATTGCAGGAATCGTGATCACCGGACGATTGCATGACATAATAGTATGAAGTATCCGTCCTGATGCGTTGATCAGCGTAATTGTTCGCAGCCGGTGCTGCAATGAAGAAGGAATGGTAAGTTCGAGTATATTCCGGTGTGCCCGGCAGAGCATTCGCGTTGTATGGGACGGAGAAGGGGTTTTTCTCCCTGAGGTAACATTGGAGCCTTCGGTATGACTGATCGTTATCGTCTGATTGCCGATTTCAAGGGTCACCGATTCCTGATACCGCCATGGCTGTGCCATCCTGAAATCATATTCCGCCCAATTGCAATCATAACAACGGATATCGATCCTTCCCTGCAGTGCCCGGGCAGTAAAGATGACTGAATCGGGGGTCAGGGTGAGGATAACCGATGAATCGTTCAGCCGGATTTTACCATAGGAACAGGTGTCACCGGGCGCCATGCCTTGCAAGGTACCGTCCTGGTTGGTATTCAAGGACTGGCCGGTGCTCAGGAAGACCGATGGTACCTGAATATTACCGTCAGGATCGCTCAGATTCACCGTCACAGCAAGGCTTTCGATTGCCGGATTGTAGAGATAATGATCGCCGGTGTTAATATAGGATTCAATTTCCGCTGGGTTCATAGATGAAATGACGGTTGATACGTTTGCATAAATAAAGCTGCTGTGATTCCAGTTTTCATCGAGCAGCTCAATACCGGAACCGTTTTCATGACTCATCAGAGAAAAGGCCCGGTACTGGGCGGTTCCGTGCGTATAGGCATTCCATTGATCCCCGGAACGGATAAAAATCGCCCCGTTATCTCCCACTGCGGCGGTATTGCCGATAGCCCGTACCGGAGTTGCCGACAACATGGTGTCTCTGACAAAGGAATCACCGCTCCATCGGTAGAGAGCCCCGCTCTCTGTTCCTGCGTATCCGCCGCTGTAGCAGAGGACTGTCTCGTCTGTGGATATATCCAGATCCTGTTCGGCTCCCACACTGCCGCCCAAGAGAGGAAAATACCTGATCAACCCGCCGGAACCGAGGACAAAAATTCCCGTATCCTGACTGGTGGCGACATCAAAAGCTCCCTCAATGGCCGCAACAGTCTGGGTAACCCCTTTGGCGGTCAAGGCAAGGCTCTCCCGATTGGTGATCTGTGAGGCATCTCCCGGTACAGTGATCAGTATCAGACTGTCTGTATTGCCGGCCAGTGCCAGCTTGACCGTATCATAGGTATACCCTGCCTGGTTTATCAGATAGACCGGTGTATTTGCAGCAACGCCGAATCCACTCAGATCGAGTTGCGCAGGTTCGTTGAAAACAAGTTGCGGCATGCAGCAGAGACACATGGGAGAAGGAGGGATAAAGTCAACCTGAGACAGATATACCTCACCACCAGCGGTTGTAAACGCAGCCGTATTGTTGCCTTCACTGCGCGTTGTTGTTAATTTTTGCGGATTGAGCGTGCAGAAAGCATCGGGGAGCACCACAGGGTCGAGTTTTTTTTCGGCTGCCGTCCAATGGCCGCCGGTGAACCAGGGGTGGAGGTACACGTAACCGTTACTATCGATCCCGCATTGAGCATGGGAAAGGAACGGGAATGCACCGGCAGCCACAAACAGAAGTGCGGCCGCAATCAGCCGAACCCCTGCATCCCGAATGCCAATTGTAAAAAATGCTTTTTTCCCGATTCCACTCATGCTTCTATTCCTGGTTCCTTTTACCCTATCATGCATCCGCTTCAGGGTGTATAAATCTCCATTCTTTCGGTTTCGCCCAGATCCGGATATCCCTTAACGCTTCCACCCGGAACATAAATACGTCTATTAATGACACCGACTCCCATACCATGCCGTGGCTCCGGCATCGGTGCTTTTTCACTCCATTCTCCTGTTGAAAGATCGAATTCTTCACAACTGCCGGTTATCTCATTTTTAATCTGCGAAACAAACCCGCCCATGACATAAAGTTTACCCCGTACTGTTGCGGCTGCAAAATTGAACCGTTCGGTACCCATGGAAACTCCCTGCGCGCAGCGTGCTTCCCCGGGAACATATGTCTCCACCGTTTTCTGTGGTGCGGTCTCCGACGATCTGAGGCTTTCATTACCACCCAACCCGCCGAGAATATAAATAGTATCATCGATAACCACCGCCTGATGATTGGTGCGGGGAATCAGCATATCGGCCTTATGGGTCACCGTTCTGGTTTGAGGATCATATTCATCGATCGATGAACTGATTTTGAATTCACCATTCGCAAAAGTCAGGCCACCGATAAGATAAAGCTTGTTATCCAGGGAAACCACCGCAAGTCCGCTGCGGGTGTGGGGAAGCGAGTCGATTATCCGAAAGGTATCCAGAACCGGGTCGTATTCCTCGATGCTTTTCAAGTCCTCATAATAGCTGCTTCCGCCGATCACATATAGTTTGCCGTTGGCCACGGCGACACCGTGATTATAGCGGCCCTTGTTCAGTGGCTGCCGTTCGGTCCACCCGCCATTCTGCGGATCGAATGCTTCAACCGATTTTATCGCAATGCTTTTGCGGCCGGTTACACCAAAAGGATCATCGTAACATCCCCCGACAGCATAGAGCACCGAATCGAGTACGCCGCAGGAGAAAAATCGCCGGGATTCGATACAGGAGGGCGCACTCTGCCACAAGTTAAGCTCCCGTCCATCGATTGAGACCTCCAGGGTACCATACCAGTAATCCCCGGCGTTGTCGCGGGCGGTAACATAGATGGATTTGGTTCCCGAATCGGGCCAGAGGTATTGGAGGGTATCAAATCCTTCGCTCGAAGAAACCTGAATATCTCTGATTACCGAATCTGAATAGTCAACCGCCCACATAAGGCGATCGACACGGCGGGTCGCATTATGAAAACCAACTTCGATGCGTACCGGGTCGAGCACCGACGGTGAATCGAGGAGTGAAAATTCAAAGAAAGTCCGCACCTTTACAGGAGATACCGCATGTATCTCCACCGGACGGGATAAGTTTCCAATATTGTTGAAAGAATCCTCGGCAGCGACCTGAATTTTCAGAAACTGCAAAGAAGTATCGGACTTATCAGTGAAAACAGTAAAACTATAAAAGGTGTCGAGTATTATCGATGTATTGATCTTGAGCGCAGTTCCCTCATCGCGGTAAAGATTGTATCCCTCGAGATCCGGGACCTTAACAGGATTCCACCGGAGCGTAACATTTCCCTGCAAGGTATCATAGGAGGCGCTCAGTCCGGTAGGAACCGGTACATAACTGGTATCATAGGTCAAACTCAAAGAAGGGATAGTGGAGGTCTGCCCTTTTTCAACGGTAACTGTTTCTGTGGCAACCTGGTAATTGGTTTTTTCATATCTGAGCGTGTGGGTTCCGGGCGGTGCGGCGAAAATTTTGAAATAACCCGTGCTGTCGGTCCAGGCGGCAAAGGAAGTTCCCGGAATATAACAGCGGACCCCGCTGTGGTCTGCCTGCTCCGTGAGAACATACCCTTCGATTTTTCCGGGAGCATACATGGCAATGGTTCCCACATCGTTTACCACATCCTCCTGATAGGAAACCTCGGGAATATAGACGATATATTGACTGTCGCGGTATGCGCCGTAGATATTGAGCAGTGTTTCGGAAAGACCGAGATCCCCGAATTCGTATTTCCCGGATGCATCGGTGAAGACCGTATCGACAGCATTATCGCTGTCGGGATTGTCCTGATCGGCGGGAACGGCACGTACCAGTACGCTGTCAAGCGCAGCGCCGTCGGGATCGGTAAGGGTTCCCCATACCTCCGAACCGCCGGTGGTGACCACATCATCACCACTTTTGCTGCAGCAAAACAGAGTGCAGATACAAAGAAGGAGGGTTAAAAACAGGGCATATATCCGATTTCGCACCACTGTTACCACTCCCTATTCAACTTTCGAAAGAGGAAAAACCTGGACGTTAACATGGTATATTCGATCCTGCTTATTATGGCTCCGGTCTTCACGCACCATTTCAAGAATTTCACGATGAATATTTTTCAACCGCTCGATTATCGCATTATACCCATCTTCGGATATACTGAATGTCAAGGTAGACATGCTCCGTTTTTCCCGTGGAAGCCGCTCGATATTGAACCGGGCAAGATCTATCATACTGATGAGAAAATTGGTGATGGCAACCGACTTCGCTTCATATCCTGTTGAAATAAAATTATCCGTCTGCTCAAAATAACCGTCGGCATTACGCTTGATAAAATCGATTGCCTCAAGGAACTCCACCGCCTTTTTTGCTTCTGCAGGTTTAATCGGAGGATGAACCATTTTCGCAAGCTCATCATAATTGGCCTTGACCGGGAAAATATCGATAAGCTCGCGAATTGCAGTGTAATACCATTTGTTGTAAAACTCATAATGCTGTGCATCGGTTATCGTTATCTTCGATTTCTTATTGGCAAGAATCTTTTCGAAGTAATATTTCTTCTGACTGTGACTCTTGGCCTGCCCGAAATTTACCAGGAGCTCGAAATATTCGGTCTCCCCTTTGTTGAATTTGAAAAGCTGAGCGAATTTAAATATATATTCCGACGATATATTTCTTTTGCCCTGAATTATGTTGGTAAAAAAGCCCGCAGAACTGAATCCGACCTTCTGGGCAATGTAGCGGTAAGAAAAGAAAGGATGCTTCTTTTTATGTTCCTCATAAAGATCTTTCAGAAGCTTCCTGAAATCTATATAGGTATAAATATCAATCATTATATCGGGCCTTTACAAGTATTTTTCAGTTCCCTATAAATATACCCTCTTATGCCGCCCGATTCAATTAAAAAAGAAGGTTTTGTTTTCTATATGAAAACAAAACAATTGCAAAACAACCAATAAGTCATTGATTTTTATGCTCATATTACAATTTTTTTTTACTGAAATTGAACTTGAGGCAGAAATAAAACAATAGCGTTCCACCGGGGCTGTGCAACGAATACGGTATTTTCTCCCGCAGATGCCCTCAGGAGCTTTTTTCGGGAACGTGTATCAATCAGGCGATTTAACGTCAAATACTATTTCATCATCATCGTCATCATCGTCGGTAGTGGTGCTGACTTGAGCCGATTTACCGGCATCAGCTCCAGGGACCGGTGAAGAACCGACTTCAAACAACGCCTCTTCATCGTCATCCAAAGATAATTCATCATCATTGTCATCATCATCCGCCGCCGGCTGGACTGAGGGTTGAGGCGCACCGCCGATCTCAAATACCGCCTCTTCCTCCTCTTCATCTTCCGAATCTGTACTCTGTTCTTTCGATTCCGGTTCGGATGACATGGTAATCTCAAAAACGGCTTCATCACTCTCGTCGTCAACAGCGGGCATCGCCTCGATTTTCGTATCAGAGGTATTTACTTCAAAAACAGGCTCATCATCGTCATCGGAATTCTCTTCCTCCCTCACAAGCTGCGCCGCCACCTCCCGGACCTCTTCTTCATCTTCCTCATTGATTATCACTTCCCCAACTTCCTCAATGTCATCTTCGGAAGGTAAATCACTGAGATCGCCGTACTGTTCGGTGAGATTGAATCCGACTTTCTGCCAGAGTTCCTGGGTCATGATCGCCTGTCCTTTACGGGGCTTGAACCTGGCCATGACGTCCTCGATTTCCCGGTCGACAATTTCTCTGTCGAGATCGTAGCGACTCTTGAAATAATCGTAAAGAAGCTGCTTGCTGAGCCACAGGAATTTTCCGGTTCGTTTCTTTATCCTATTCTTTGAGGTGGGCATGGAAGGCCTCCTTCCATTTAAACGTTTTGATAACTCACTACTTTTTTTCACGCCTTAGAAAAAAACCGTATTCTTTATAATTTAATATATACCATCGGCATATCAAAGGGTTGATGCAATAATAGTTGTATAATTTACGCGGTTACAAACAGTCAGAGCTTCCCTTTGGTCCCTTACCACCCCCACGATTGTCGAACCCGAACCGCTCATAAAGGCCGCATGACAACCGGCGTTAATCAATGTATCCCTGATATTTTGCAACTCCGGATGGCTTTGAAAAACACTGAGTTCGAAATCGTTGTGTATACTTTTGACAACCATGTCATAGTTATTTTCCCCCAATGCCTGCTCCATTCTTTCGGTCATCTCCCGGTGACGGTTTATTGCAGAATAATCGATTGAACCGTAGGCCTCCTTTGTCGATACACCGATTTCGGGAATTACCAGAATAAAATAAAAGCGCATATCAGTGGAAATCGGCTGGAGGATACCGGTTGATTCGGTATCGAAAGCGGTTTTGCCGTAAAAAAAGTAAGGGACATCCATACCGAGTTTGCCCCCCAGCGAACAGAGCTGTTTACGCGAGAGATTAAGCCCCCATAGTTCATCAGCCAGCAGCAGGGTTGCCGCAGCATTGGAACTTCCACCGGCGAGTCCGCCCCGGGCAGGGATATTTTTCGTCAAGGTAATCCGGGCATTCTCCCCTATCCCGAACTCCTGTTTAATACTTTCTACCGCTTTCCAGCAAATATTTGTTTTATCACAGGGAACGCCATCCCGGTCGCACACCACCTCCATGGTATCGGCTTTCTCGAGGTGCACCATATCGTACAGACCGATCTGATGTTTGATGATCCCCAGCTCGTGAAATCCCTTGCACTCACCGTCGGCAAGCTTCTTTACAATATCCAGAGCCGGGGTAATTCGGGCATAAGCTTTCCGTGAAGGCATGGAACAGTCACCGTTTCTCATCGAAATAGGGCATGAGTTTGGACAGCCCCTTGAAAAACTGCAGACAGAATTTAAGAAACACTTCCTTATCGTGTTCGGTAAATTTTTGCGAACCGAAAAGATCAAGGGATTTTTTACCGTAGAGGGAAAGAACCCCCGCAACCCGACCTTCCCTTCCGAACGTTTTCCGGAGAAGCGAGTGAGGATAGTTGCCGGAGGGAGCAAAACCCTCGGCACGGAGATCTTCGATCAAAACAACACCGTTGCCGGGAATCAAAGCGTCATGAATCTCAGCATCCAGTTTTTCAAGCCGGGGCAGACCGCCCTGATTATCGATTGCAAAGGACTTGTAAACTTCCAGTTTCTCTGCAACTGGGTTCTGAAGCCAGAAAATTCCTGCCTCGGCCTCAAGGATAAGACAGACATTGGGCAGGGCAAAGTTGATCAGCTCGGAGATGTCTTTGGCTGAAGCGATATTGAACGATGCTTCGGATACTGCGGAAAGTTTGGCCGACTGGATTCTTAAAAATTCCCGCTCCGCATTGGCATTCAGTTCGTGAGCAATCATCTCGCCGATCCGTTCCAGTATCTCCTGCTCTTCATGGACCTCCTTTTTAGGGGAAATTAAATGGAGGAACAGAAGCCCGGCCATTTGTTTCCTGACCTTTATCGGATGGGCTATATACCATTTTTGCTGAAAGGAATCCTTTTCGGGAACATTAATTGTAACCGTTTTCTGCGCTTTCAGAACCTGCGTTGTCAACTGAGCATTCAATTTTATTTTTTTGCCCTGCAAAAGGTTCATATTGAATGAACTCGATGCCTTGACAAGAAAAATCCGGCTCTTATCATCGAACTCATAGTAATTGCAGATTACCCCGTGAGAGGCGGTAACCACTTTCATGAGCAGCAAATTAAGCCGTTCCGGGAAAGGAAATTCGAGATTGAGAATGGCCTGTATACGTCCGAGGAGGGAGAGTGAGAATGCCGAAGTCGTCGTCAATTCGAAATCCTTTGAAGCCTTGACTACATCTGCAGCGAAACTGGTCAACTCTTCAATATAGCGCAAATCGGCTTTATTGAATATCCGCTCATACCGCTTGCTGTTGAGGTTCAGCACCCCGACAACCTCATTACCGATCACCAGAGGACATGATATGGAAGAAATGATATCCTTTCTCCCCTCTCCCTCAGAGAGAATTCCGGGTTCTCCATTAATCAGAAAGGATTTACCGGTTTGAGCAACTTTGCCGGCAATCCCTTTTCCGAATTTCTGAGCTGTGGTGCGAACAATATCGACATTGAGTCCGTCGGCCATCTCAATGTTAAGCAGCCTTTTTTGCGAATCGACCAGCATGATCGATCCCGAATCTGCATTACAGGAACCAATGGCAACTTCAAGAAATAATTTCAACAGCTCCTCTTTATTTTTCGAAAGAAGCACCGCCTGCTTAATTTCATGCAGACTCTTAAGGATTCGCTCCCGCTCCTGAGAGAGCTGTTCCTGGGAAAGCTCCTTACTGCCGGATAAATAGAGAATACGGGCGCTCAGACTGCTGATAATATCGACCCGTTTCATATTCAGGCGTTTCAGGCGCTCCAGAATCTCCTGGTCGTCGGTGGCATTAACGATAATATCCAGCGTTGGATACCGGGTCAGTTCGTTAAGGTCTTCCAACTGCGGATTAATGACTCGAATTACCCGTGGTCCATCGGTATTGAGAAGCAGCCCCAGAATAGTGGAAGCTTCCTTATTAATACCTACAATGGCAATGTCCTGTTTTCGTGATCGTAAAAGCATTACCTGTCCGGTTTGCTGATTCCTGGAAAATCTCCATCCAAATAAAAATATACCTTGAAAATAATACGTTCACAATTAAAAGTTTGCATCAATTTTACTCAATTGTGTTTATATGGTGCTCCATTTACTATTTTAGAGACGTGAATTCAGGAATAGAAAAGCGCAGATATCCTCGCGCTAATGTCAGTTTCGTTACCGTTGAAGTATACACCCGGCCCGGCGTTCCGGAATCACCGGAGATGTGTTTTGTTATCAATCTCAGTGAAGACGGTATGATGTTCCGCTCCGACCGGGAATATGAGCTTGGCCAGGTCGTACTCCTGACCTTCTCTCTCCCCTCCAATGAAGTCATTATCAAGAACGACGCTACGATCATTCACAGCCGGAAAGTCAACACCTCCACTTTCTGCGGCGTACAATTCAAAAGCATGGCCTTGGCCGAACGAAAATATCTGAGAGATTTTATTGCCAATCTCATTGAACAGAATCCCGAAAAAGAGGAATGATTCATACCGAATGAACGCAGAACAATCCTGAGCCCCCCTCTTTTCCGGACTTTTACTTCTGCTTCTCCTTACTTTTGCTTCTGAAATATATTAATTTGTCTATAGAGGGCAATCTATTTCGGAAGGGCTTCATGACACGGCCGCTGAGTATCATCAAAATTCTCCTTTACGGTATTATCCTTACCGTTCCTGTATACAGTTTTGATGTGCAGCACACGAGACTCGGCGAAACCCTGTCCATATTTCGTTTCGTTAACACCACCAATGATTCCAGCTATGATAATTTTCATATCCTGCTCCGCCGCCGGCTCGATTATGAACTGTTATTTCCGGGGCTGCGCATCAAAGCCTGGGATTCACCGTATACCGATACGGCAACACTTGCCGGACATTCAAAATATGTCCTCTTCGGGACATTCGAGACCGATTCGGTATCCCGTGAAAATCATCTGACCTTTACCATAATTAATAATAAAGAAGGCGAAAGCAGCTGGAAAAAACTTCCTGCAGGAAGTATGTCGATCGACGATATCGCCGAAACAATCATTCTTAAAACAGGCAATTTTCTCAAAAAACCGATACTCGGCGAATTGACCGTGAGTTCCAATCCTCCGGGATGCGATGTATTGCTTGATGGTGTCAATACCGGGCGGACACCCAAAGTGTTTTCGGTGGAATCGGGAGAATACCGTATTCGACTTGACGGCGAATTTCTGGATCCCTTTGAACAATCAGTCCTTATCGAAGCCGGTAAAACAGTCGATCTCAACGTTCAAATGAATTTCAAGGGATACCCGACTTTCTACTGGCTGGCGGCATCCAGCGCATTAACCGGCCTTGCTGTTATAGCCTTTGTGCTTGAAAAAAATTATCATGATGATTATATGAATCTGGATGGAGGATTGAATAAATCAGATTATAAACGTGCCTACAAATCCTATGCACGGGCAAACTACATCGGCATCGGATTCAGGTATTTGAGTATCGTGGGCTGGACCGGTACAGGATTCTGTTTTTTTATTAACCGTTCGCTCAAGAGGCGCATCTTTGGACGCAATTAATTTGAAACATTTTGGCCAAAATAGCGACTATCATTATAGTCGGGAAGGCCATAATGTGGAAAATCAAGATGTTACGGAACTTATCGAGAAATGCATTGAGGGTGACCGACGTGCACAATTTGCCTTATTCAACCGATATAAGTCCAAGGTTGCAGGCATTGTTTTTCGGAGTCTGGGGCCGGGAATTGATGGGGATGATGTTATTCAGCAGGTCTTTATCAGCCTCTTTAAAAGCCTGGCGCATTTCAAAGGACTCTCGTCCTTTGATACATGGGTCTACCGGATCAGTTATAAAGTATGTACCGATCAGCTCAGAAAAAAATACAGGAAACGGAAGTTAAATATTGTCGAATTCGATAATATTGAAGGATCGGTAAAAGATGAAAAATTCAGCCCGGAGATGGTGCTGCAGCAAAAGGAGTTGAACGAAAAGATCTTTTCCGCCCTGATGAAAATGAGCATAGAAAAAAGAATGGTAGTCGTATTGTACGAAATGGAAGAGAGGACTGTTGAAGAGATTGCCGCGATAATCAAGAAGCCTTCGGGCACGGTAAAGTCACGGCTCTTTCACGGTCGCAAAGAATTGAAGAAGCATCTCAGTAGATATCTGGATACCGAGTAATGGATAAGATCAGCCGACAGGAATCCGATCCCGGAATCAAGAAAGTAAGCGCACTGCTGAAAAGTGTCACGGTTCCGCACAAAGAAGATCATGAGTGGACGGTAATGGCGAATGAGATTTTTTCCGCTCTTGACAACACCCCTGTACACTCAGGAAAAACTCGCCTGCAGCTCCCTTTGCCTGATTTCCTGAAGATAAAACCATCGGTGGCATTTGCCGTTGCAACGGCACTGGTTCTGGCAGCGCTTTCTTTCCAGATATCATTTATGCTCTTCATTCCAAAGCCGCTGCCCAATGCACGGGTAGTTACCGTTCAGGGAGCGGTTACCTCGGGCCACCCCAGAGGCCGCGCTTCAGAGAGCACCCTGGAATCCGGAAACGACCTTCTCTCCCTTCCGGTCAGAGAAGGAGAGATTCTGGAAACGGGTAAGGACGGTTCCTGCATAATTGCCCTTGAAGAAAATACCGGTATTGCGCTTTTTGAGAATTCCAGGGTTGAAATTACTCATGCCTCCGCCGGAAAATTTTCGGCCTTTTTGGAAAAGGGAACCATCCTCGCCCGGGTGCCCCCCCCCAGGAAAGGCAAACGGTTTACCATTGTCACCCCCAATGCAGAATGCCATATTACCGGCACCATATTCAAGGTACAGGTTGAAAAAGATCCTGTTTCCCTGCGAACGAAAACAACCTTGTCGGTAATTGAAGGTACAGTACAATTCAGAAGTTCAATCCGAAAAAAGATGGTATTTGATATCACCGAAGGAGAATTCTCGGTTCTGGAGGGGAGCGACAGCTTTGCAACATCCGGACAGATTACCGAAAACCGGTCTGCATTGAAAGAGGCTCTGCAGGTTCTGGCGCCGCTCGACCGCGCCGTGAGCCCATTAGAGAACAGCGCAGTTGCACTTTCCAGCGATCCCCCGGGAGCTGCAGTCTTTATCGATGGTGAATATACCGGAAAAACTCCGCTTTACAGCGAATTCCCCGCAGGGAATCACACCCTTACTTTTTCTTACCTGAATTATTATCCCTGCGATACGATACTGACGGTAACAGCGGATAAATCCCATTCCATGACAATCTCCTTAGAGCGTGCGATCGTGATAGACTCCGTCAAAGCTCAAACTCCCGAACCGGTTCCGCAGAAAAAGAAAAAACGGGGATTCTTTTCACTGTTCCGTAAAGAACCGGAGCAAAAACCGGTTCCTCCGGCGCCCAAACCTGCGTCAATTAGCAAACATCCGGAATTCATCAAGGCTATGAATGATCTGCAGTTCGGACGGTATACAACCGCAATCGAACGGCTTCGCTCCCTCGCTCTCAGCGATGATATCTCATCGGAAAGCAAGGTAACCGTCCTGGAAAAAATGGCCCTGTGCCATAAAAAGAATCGTCAATTTGACAATGCGCTAACGATATACAATTCAATGTATGAAATTGTGGGCAGCGGTGTTAAAAAAGACAACCTGCTGTGGGAAATCATTACGATTAAAATCGATAGATTGCAGGATTATGCGGGCGCTGAAATGGACCTTGTTGAATATCTGATCGCCTACCCCGACGGCTTGTGGCTTTTCGAAGCCTATGTGCGGCTGGCGGAAATGCAATACCTTCTTGACAAACCTGAGGCTGCGGCGCGTACCTATAAAAAACATGTCGAATATTTTTCGGGCAAGCAGGATGTTCACCGTTCGATTTATGCACTTGCGCAGATTTACAGGACCGAACTCGATAATTGTTCCGAGGCGCTGAAATGGTATACAAAGCTCATTTCGGAATATCCGCAAAGTACGTATAAGGAAAATAGCGTATTCTGGCGGGCTGAATGCTTTTCCCGGCTTGGAAGAAGTCAAGAAGCTAAACAGGAATATCAGTATTATCTCTCCCATTTTCCGCAAGGACGCTGGAAAGAGGCTGCTGCGGCACGAATGCAGGCGAGATAAAAAAAATGTGTGCAATGACAGAATCTAAAAAAATCCGCCCTCTTTTTTTTCTGCCCCTGATCGTGATCCTCCTGTGCGCGCACCGGGATAATCCCAATGACCCGCAGAGCCCCTATTACAAGGAATCTCCACTTTCTATCGAATCAGTCGAAATTTCACAGGATACAGTCTATGCCGAGGATACCACGACCTTTATAATTACAATCCGTTATATCGACGGATCGATAAAGGAACACAGAAAAACCTCAGTATTTACCGAGCCGGGAATTCATTACCTGGTGTTCCCTGCCTTTGAAGATTCTTTGCCTGTTATTGTTCTGGATTCACAGGCATGAGAACACAAAATGGACCAAATGTCCGACTTCTTTAAACCTTTTCTTTGAAACAGGCGACTATAATATGGTACAATAAAGCTGTATCAATCTCACAGGAGGGAAATATTTATGAATAATTACATTATTAGGGGATATTTACTGTTCTCATTACTCCTTGCGGGTAATTCTGTGGCTCAAGAGCCGCTCTTTTATGACGACTTTTCGGCAGGCCATGGTGAGTGGGTCATACTCAGCGGCAATCCTCAGTTGAGCACCTCCGGAGATGTTTTAACGGTTACCAACAGTGAAAATTCCTATGCAATCATCAAACACGATACATTGCTGCACGATTTTACCTTTTCGATCTCAATCAATGCCAAAACAGCCCCTTATACAAACCTGGGTGTCTGTTTCTGCCTCAATGATCAGGGACAGGGATACTACGCAGCAATCAACAATTCACAGCAATTCAGTATAGTGGTCATGCACACCGGAAAATTGCTCTATGCCGCACCCAATTCCCATATCAAGCCTGCCGACAACATCCTGACAGTCAGTAAATACAACGGGAATATCAGTATCTATTGCAACGGCCATTTCTGCGCTACCGTCGAAGACACCGCCGATTGCAGCGGCGACATTGCGCTGCTCGTTCCCGGTTCAACGACAGCCGAATTCGACGATGCCACCATAACCAATGTCCCGGTAACGACAGACCCGATCGGTTGCTTCGCGGATAATTTCGACGACGGTGATTTTACCGGCTGGTATACCAAAACAAATGATATCGAAGTTTCTGCGGCAAATAATGCCATGCAATTATCAACGCCCCAGACAGGAAAGGGAACCAGTGTCTGGGTGGACGGCGGTTTTAATGATGCATCTGTCAAATCGACGGTATCCTGGAGCAGCGGGTCGACCGACTCCCTCTACGGCGTTGTCCTGGGAGTGCTTACCCATACCCGTGATGCATCAGGAATGTTGAATGTCAATTACAATATGCTCGGATTTCTTATCAATGCCGAACGACGGTATGCGAAGTTGAGTCCCGACGGATCGATTACCTCCACGAATGTTTCGGAATCGAGTATCCACGGCACTACCGATACCCTCGAAATACGGATGCGCCCGAATACCTATCATTTTATCGTTAATGGAACCCTCCTCGATTCAATGGCCGTAGACGGTTCGTTTCAGCCAGCTTTTGCAGGATATTTTATGGGCGGCGACCTGAGTATTTCCTGCGATGATTTCATTGTCGCTCCCGAGGACAATTTTCAGTGTCCGGTTCAAACACCAACACGGGAAGTTCTTACTATCTCCACTCAACACCCCCTCCCTTCCCACGAAAGGGTCATATATAATCTCCTGGGAAGAAAAATTTTATTCGACGGCAACAAAAACCGGTCACCGGCACCCCACAACAAGCTCCCTCAGGGAATGTACTTTCATTTACATAAAGACGACATCGCTCATAAACCGGTCAGAATCGAAGAGTCCAGATAGGGGAATTTAAATATGCATGAAAAATATTCAATCTCCCTTGGAAGGGGGCGGAATGTGAAACAAGGAAAACCCTGTAATCGAAAATATCGCAGGGGGATCGCAGTCCTCACTGTTTTTTGCCTGTTATCAATTGGCGCTTCCGATACGTTTTCCTACGTTGGAACCGGTGGGTATGATGCGCCCTATTTCCAGGCCGATTTTTACCAGGATCTTGGCGATTATACCTCGGGGCTGGTCAACCCCGCGCTTCTCTACCGAGTCAACCAGATCCATTTTGATGCCGGTTTTTACCGCTGGGCCCTTGGGCACTGG
>WJLZ01000212.1 GCA_014728215.1 Chitinivibrionales bacterium | reverse complement strand
TAATTATATTTTCCTATCATGGAGATTTATGAGTCGAGAATTAAAAGGTTTCCCGGATATTGTTCAGCTTATGACGGTAGACGGAATCGATCCGAAGGAAGGTGAGGTTCGGGAGATATTTGCAAAGTATAATTCCGAAGATTTATATCGACGGGTACTCGATTGTTGCGGAGTAATGAATGAAAAATAACCTCGATTTGAATTTTCCGGAATTCGATAAAGATATGCAACCCCCGCTGCAGCGCCCCATGGATGAAGTTGACAATTGGATCGAAGAGGATTACCGGCTTTTTTGCGACCGCGAGTTCCCTAAATGGTTTGGCCGACTATTTCGGTATCAGTGTACTCTGGGTCCGGCTTTTTGCAGATTGGTTTCTTGCCCATCTTCTCTGCCCTTGTTCTTATGAGGCCCGGTGTGCATTTTTTGGCAAGAAGCCCGAGGCAGGAAAGAATGTTGATCAGGAGAAACGCCGGTTCCGACTATGAAAACCAGCAAAACAGTCCTTCATGGGGAATATAAGTTATATAAACATTCAAAACGAACACCATTATATAATCGGGCATGATCTGCCTGAATTCTACTATATTGTAATCCAAAATCATTCCATTTCAAAAAAGCCACAAATCATTGAACTAATCAACAAAGGGGGCTCAATGTTCAGCAAAAAGGCTTTTTCAATCCTTTCATTTATTTTTTTGCTTGTTGCCTTGGCGACAGCAGCCAATTCCGGTTCGAGTGTCGACGCAATCATAATTGACGAAGCGATAAGCGACGGCGGTGCGACTTTTCGCGGTGCTTCCGGACCTATCTGCTTTCAGCATGTTCCCTGCATCCAGGAGACTTCACCGGGAAAATTTGTTTGTACCTGGTACTGTTCATATGAATGCGATGAAGAAGAGCTTCTGGCGGCATGCAGCTATAATCATGGCAATGGATGGTCTGATCCGACGATAATCGCACCCCAATGCTACAATATCGCACTCTATCAGCCCAAAAGAGACAAGGATGCTCCTTTATATCTGTATTCCCGTTTTGCGATCACCGCAGATGGCTGGGTAATGGTTTCTCATGATGAAGGCGTTCATTGGGAACCGGCGGGAAAACCTGATCAACGTTTTGAGATCTGGAACGAGCCAGGTGCACCTCATGCACCTGACGAATGTGGTAATGAAGGTGAAGTCCAGTACTGCTGGGGCACACTTCTTCCTGAAAAATTAAATGGGTGCCCATGTCTTCCAGGTGAGTATAATGACAAGATAGATCAATTCATAGGTCTAATAAAAAACCCGGCACTGGAGCTTCCAAACGGTGATGCGTTTCTGGGATCGAGCGCTGATGATTGTGGATGGAAAGCACATATTGAGGTCGCTCCCTATAAAAATTACGATGGACTAAATCCGGATGCCGGAAACTGGGATTGTATTTCAAATATCGGAACCATGATCCAGCCGTCTTTCCTGGTTCTCTCGGAAGATTATCAGACACTCGTTGCAACCGGACGTGGTCCCAGTCCTGGTCACAACATTATAGCAAAAATCTCCACCGATGGCGGATTGACCTGGGATGACCATAATACTCCAACAGGCGCAGGCAGACGCGGCCACTGTTCCGTAACCCTTGACAATGGCTACCATGTTGTTTGTGGTGAAGTCAACAGGGATGAAATCCATGTAGCGATCAGCGATGACGCTGACTCGTGGACCCAGGTCCTCAAGCTGCAATCGGATGAAACCGGTGGCGCATACCCGGTTGTAATTCAAGCTTCCGATCGAATGGTCCACATCGTATACGCCGTCTTTCGCAAAAACACCGGCGCCCATATCAGACACGTGGTTATCGACCCCGATGAGCTTGTCGGAAAATCGGCAAACGACGGCCCCTCGGTATCATCGCAGCCGTCGAACAAAAGCGGCTCACTTAACAGCACGGTAGAGTTCTCCGTTTCTGCAAGCGGATCAGGAAGTCTCTACTATCAATGGCAGCGCCACAGCGGCAACGGACTCTGGTACAACCTTCCCGGAAGACAATCAAGCTACACGACCGAATCACTGAAAGCAGAGATGAACGGCTGGAAATACCGGTGCGTAATCAGCGATGATGATGGATCGACTGTTTCGGAGGAAGCTACCTTGACCGTGGAAGGCGCAATGACTGATGCTCAGCGCGGAAATGTAATCAACACCCGCAATGCTTTACGGGTAAAAGCAGCAGGCGATAATTTTACGCTTTCATTGCCATCATCCACAGGCGGCTTTTCAAAAATGAATATTTACACGGGTAACGGGAAGCAGATAATCTCCAAAAGCATCATACAAGGCACGGGGAATGAAATACTTGTCAACAAATCGGCGCTTCCCGGGGCTGGAATGTATGTCGCAAAATTCTTTTGGAAAGACAACTGCATTCTCAGTACACGGCTGATAGTAAATAGATAGTTTGAAAAATTGCTTGAGCCTCGGTTACTACCGGGAGGGGCATATTCTGCCCCTCTTTTCATTCCTGGAGGAGCATTCCGGCAACCGGACCGGAAAGAATGTCCTTTATTACATCAAATCGCCAATTTCAACAAAAAAAGGGTATTTACCCGGTACCATACCATTGTTGCAGCAAATAGTATTCCTCATTACACGCAAGGTCCTTCATTATCGCATGCCGGTCCAAAGCCGGCGCCTCTTCCTAAAAAATTGCGGTTTTCTGCTTATATATAAACATTCCCAATCACGATTATGCAGTCGATGATATCATCCACCACCCCCGGCTTTGATATGAATTACCTATGTTATACAGCCGTTTTTGAGGTTTCCTTGAATAACGGCCCGAGACAAGGTACGCTCATTTTGAAAAAGCCACAAAAAGACGTATATTAAATCGAAAATCAAAAATCCTATGCTCT
>WJLZ01000211.1 GCA_014728215.1 Chitinivibrionales bacterium | reverse complement strand
GTAAAAGACAAGCGATACATCTCGACCATAGGAATAAGCAGATAGACTCCGTTGAGGAGAAGTAACGGCGGGAGTGAACGGTCGCGGCACAATGACGCGAAAAGAGGATGAGAACGAACGCACAAACCCACAAAGGGGAGGCGTTCGCCCAATGCCGTAGCCCGACTGTAAGGAGGGCTTTCAGGTGTAACTCGCGAGTGTGCCCTCCAATGTATCGTGCCGATTACCGAGTTTTTTATCAGAAATATATTGCAAGCATCATACCTGCTTCATCGTAGAAATTACCGGTAAAATACAACCGGTATTTGCGGTGCATATGCCTTCCGGCAATAATGACATCCAGGATATTGGCGGCCCAGAGTGCTCCGGTAAGGCCCCAGAGTGAAAGGTATATGTTTCGTTTCTCTTCGTATTCATCGTTGAGGTTTTCTCCTCTTTGACGAATATAATTTTCGATTTCAGCCAGTGTTATTTGCGGGTTTGCCAGTTTCAAACTGTCTTCAAGTGCATTTCTTTTCGGCTGATTACCATATTCGATGATATCATTTTTATAGTCTTCATAATCATCTTTTGCGGGTTTAAAATATGATACGCCATAGTAAATGGTGCCGCCCAGCGATGTTTCGCAGGCGACCAGGCTGATAACCCCGGGTACCGGCCGGTTTCGATAAAACTGACCCCAACCGGGGATAAATGTCGAACGGAGCAGTGCCGGCCGCAACCGTCCCATGGAGCGTTTGGCAAGAAGATCTTTTTCGATAGAGTAGATTTCCTCTCCCGTGGCTTCGATGGTTGCGCCGGTGATAATAATACCGGTTTTTACATCGATAATTCGGGCGGCCACTTCGTACCGGTGGTCTGTGGGAGTAATCGAGCCTGCAAGTACAAGATCGGTTCCCAGTTCTTTTCCGGCCTCCACCGCCATGGAGTCGGAAATTGTCTGTTTCAATGATATTTCGAGCTCTCGAAGTTCCTGCCGGAAAGGCCGCCGATTGATAACATCGAATCGATTGTTTTTCTTGAATAGCTTGATAAAGTATTCCGCAACCCAGGTGCCCCAGGCTGACGTTTTTTCTTCACCTTTATACTGAAAGGGAAATACGGCAATCGATGATTTCTCGATGGAATCGGGAAAGAAATTCATCAACAGATTCATCAGGGAATCGCAGAAGTCATGGGATGTCTCTTTCAAGGCGTCGCTGCGCTGTTCATCAGGACTGTTGAATTGTCCGGAAGCCGATGACAGACAGGCCGATAATGTAATAGCAAGGAAAACCCCTCCCAGCAGTCTCTTTGTCATGAAAAATACTCCGTTTCCAGCGAAAGATTATGCATTTTTTTCCGATATGGTCGGTTCATCCGCAAAATCCAGAGAGTCAAGCGCGCCCCGGGCTTTTTGCATCTGTTCTGTATCCGACGGGTTGTCTAATGCTTTTTTGGCAGTCATGAATTTTTCCCGCAGGTCATCGACAAGGGTATTGAAATGGTCCGACAGCTCCCGCATTTCATTCTGCTCCCTGAACCGAAGACGGGCATGTAATTTGCCGTTGCCGATCAGTTTTGCCCATTGTTCGAGCTTGTAAATGGGCACCGCATATTTTCGTGAGGCATAGAGTCCGATAAAAATCGCCACGATTATATTGACGATAATGCTGATTATCAGGCTCGGTAGAATAATATAAAAGATGCTTTCTTTACTGAGGTTGCCGGTTGCTTCAAGTTGATAAAAAAGAACACTCTGGGTTCTGATATAATAGGCGAGTACAATCGTACCGCCCGAAATCAATGTTGCCAAAATCATGGCCCCCAGTATTCTGAGCGTAAGATTCAACTGAAGAGATTTCTTGATAAAGAAATTGCCCAACGGCTTGCGTCCTGAGGCTCGGTCCATAGGTCCTCCTTATAATGATTCCCGATATAATTTTACTTTAATTAACTGCCGATTTCATTGAGTATTCGACGTACTTCGACGTTTTTACCTCCGGCTTTAATATACTTTTGGAAACTGGCCCTTGCGCTTTCGGTGTCCTTTAAATGCTCATAATATAAATTTCCCAGATGACGGTAGACCTCGACAAAATTATTGTCGCCAAATTCGATTGCCCTGTTATACGATTCAATTGCATTCTGAAACTGTCCCAGTGCAGCGTATTCATGACCGGCGATATAATTGAGTTGGGCGCTTTTTGGATTATGAACGAGTCCTTGCTGAATGATATTAAGCGCTTTGTGGTGTTCTCTCCGGCGGCTCATGATTTTTGCTGTGAGATAGTGAGCATCTTCATTATGGGGGAATCGTTGTGCAACCGATTCTGAAAGCTCCCGTGCTGCATTCAGATCATTCATGCCTTCATAGGCTTTGCCGAGATTGATAAGGAAGTCGGGATTGTTCGGGTCCTGCGCCAGGGCCTGGCTGAAGTGGACCACGGCTTCATTATACTCTCGTTTGTCCAGATAAATCCGTCCACAGGCTGAAAGAACCCGGGGTTCTTCGGGAAGCAGCCGCAGGGCAACGTTAAAAGATATCCAGGCTGCGTCAATTTCACCTTCCGCCTCATGAATTTCTCCCTGAGCGCAGTGAGTCCAGCCGCTCTTCTCCTTTTTTTCATAGGTCCTGACAGCTTTTTTAGCTTCGTCGATCCGCCCTTCACGAAGGAGGATATGGGTGTATTCGTAAAGCGCTTCATGGTTGTCTCCGTTTTTCTTTAATATCAACGAAAGAAAATCCTTTGCCTCCGTATATTTGCCGTCAATCGAAAGCGCCCGGCTCAGCATCAGAATCACCTTTTCATTATAGCCGCCCAGTTCCCATGCTGTCATGAGCGCCTTGACCGCCTGCTTGTAATTGGCTTCAATAACATAGGCCTCACCAAGAGCATGGTAACATTTCGCACATTTGTCGTCAGTTGATATCGCTTTCCGAAGCAGCTGCTTGGATTTGACCGTCTGCCCGGCATTTTTATATACCAGACCACCCAGATAGAGCACATCGACATCACGGGTCGTTGTGGTAACTGCATTTTCAACCGCCGCAAGGGCGCTCTGGGTTTTGTTTTCCAGCGAAGCCGCATAGGCATAATGGGCCAGATAGTTCATGTTGTCGGCATCATACTTACGTGCCATATCGAAATGTTGCAGGGCATTCCGGGTATCATTTTTACGGAGCATGATTTTTCCGAATTCAAAATGGGACCGGGCATGAAGATTATTCCGGGTGAGGGCAATACGAAGGTGGGTTTCGGCCATTTTGTCGTTGTCGTGCTCGATATAATAGCGAGCCAGTTCGAAATTGACCTCGAAATTATCTTCGGAATACCCCAGAGCTGTTTTAAGATTTTTCAGCCGTTTGCTGTTTTCACCAAGCTTTTCGTAGCATTGGGCGATAATTGTATAGGTTCGGGCTTCAGAGCGGTTGATTTTGGCGGCTTCATTAAGCACGGTAATGGCTTCAGCCGGCTTCCCGGCCTCAAGAAGAAGCGTGCCGAGTTCCAGCCGAATATCGAATACCTTTTTGTCGAGAGCGGTCCATTTTTTCAGGATGGCGATAAGATTGGAATTGTCGTTCTGGTGACGGTAGCACTGGGCCAGCAGTTTGATAATTTCAAGGGCATCACTTCTGATTGCATGGGCTCTGGAGAGAGGGGCGACCGCCTGGTCGATTTGATTCGCTTCATAATGAGAGATACCCAGCATGCGGAGACAATCATAGCTTTGAGGCAGGTGTTTGACCGCCATTTCGAGCGGCGAGATTGCTTTCATATACTGCCTGCCGTTGAAATATATCGTTCCCAGACGTCTCCAGGCGGTAGAATCGGCCGGTTCCATGGTGAGATAGTGCTCGTACCACTGAATAGCCTCAACATTATTGTTCAGGTTTTCGAAGGTAAGGGCCAGCATTTTAAAAAATTTCGAAGGCACCTGCGGAAGTTTAACCGCCTGAGAAAGAACCGTTTCGGCCTTCGGCCAGTCTTTTGCTGCAAAGTGCAATGATGAAAGCCGTTCGAAATTTCTGAGGTCCTCAGGATAGGCTTCGATATTTTCCCGATATCGCTGAATTGCCTCACTCAACCGTTGTTGTTTTTCGTACAACTCGCCAAGATGGAATGAATAATCCTGATGATTCCCTTCATCGGAAAATTCCAGATATTTTTCATACATTGCACAGGATTGCGAAAGATTACCCGCTTTTTCATTTGCCAGCGCCGCTAGTTCAACCGCCCGTACATGGTCGGGATTTTTTGCCAAAACTTTGTGGAGTTCCTTAATCGCCTGCGCATACTGGTTGGTAGCATAATAGGATTCGGCCAGCATCATGCGAACAATCATGTCGGATGCCCATTCTCCCTCAATGTCTTTGAGTAGCTCGATGACACGGAGATAATTTTTCTCGGCATACTCGATGCGTGCAAGTTTGGCATTAACTTCGTAATCGACAAACCTTTTCTCGATAAACAGGGAATAGGTGCGTTTAGCTTCTTCCTTCATTTTGTATTTGTAATAGATATGTCCGGCCTGGGCAAGGAGATCTTTGTATTTCTCATTGTTCAGGTTGAACACCTTTACATACGCCTCTGCTGCGGCGGTATCGTTATTGTTCTGGATATAGGAACCGGCAAGCTTCAACCAGCCGTCTTCACGGGTTGGTGCCCGTTTCACACAGTTCCAGAAAGCGTCAATCGCCTTTTCATAGATACCCACCGAAACGTATCCGATTCCGAGCTGATAATAGATTTCCTGATCGGCCTTTCCCTGTGCATGGCCTTGGGCAATATATTTCTCCGCTTCGGAGGTATTGTTGAGGTGAAGATATACGATACCGAGCCGGAACAACGGTTCGGCATCTTTAACACCCATATTTATCAGCTTCAGGTATTCTTTCTGGGCTTTGTGCCAGTCCTGAGCGTCGAAATAGAGCCAGGCGATCTGGTTTTGGGTATATGATTCGGCGCCGTGAAGTTCCCGCTCCTTTAAGTAGAATTGCAGCGCTTGTTTTTTGTCGTTAGCCTGAAGGCGGGCATCACCAAGATACCGGTTTACCGATGGGTAAGTGGGGTCGGAATCGTAGACCTGTTTGAGGTAGGTGGTAGCCTGTGAGGGCGCCCGTTTTGCGATATAGAGTCGTGCCAGCGCGATCCGGCAGGCATTTTTATCCTCGATGATCGGCATGGCCATATTGTACATTTTAAAGGCTTCGTCAAATCGTCCACTCTGCGTGTAGATATCCCCCAGTCTCATCAATACACGCCAGTCATTCTGTTCCTTTTCAAAAGATTTTTCCAGGTGACGGCGGGCATTTGCCGTGTCGCCCAGAAGGAATTCCTGTAATCCAAGCTCTTTTTGCAGTACCGAGTTGGTAGAAAACCGGGGCTCTACTTTTTTCAGGATATCGGCTGCCCGGGTGACATTGCCTGCCAGGTGATGAGCTTTTGCGGCTTTGTTGTGAATTTCGAAATCGTTGGGCATTTTTTTCATGGCCTCTTCATACTGGGCTGCGGCATTTTCATATTCTTCGAGCTGCATATATACATCACCCAGTGCAATCCGGGGCTGCGGGTCGTCGGGAGCAAAGGCCGCGGCCTTTTTGAATGCAATGATCGCGTCTTTATAGGTGGTTAGTATTTTCAGGCTCCGGCCTTTTTCAAAATAGGCCCGTCCGTTGTTCTTTGAATATTTGATGGCCTCATTGGCATATTTGAGCGCATCATCGGGTTTTCCCTTCTCATTGTAATACTTTGCAAAGAATAAAAGCGCCTGTGCCTGGGTCCTGTCTATTTCCAGAATACGCTGATAGGTCTTTTCGGCGCCGATCAACTTGCCCATATCTTCGAGAATGCGTGCTTTTTCAAGAAGCAGGGGTATTGATTCCGGGGCCCGACGTTCCCCCCGGGTTGCGATTTCGGCAGCTTCTTCGAGTTTGTTTGCCAGACGAAGGCTTCGGGCAAATTCCCGATACAGGGGCACATAATCGGGAATGATTTCAAAGAAATTGTGATATAACTCGACAGCCCGGTTATAGCGCCCTGCCCCGGCATAAGCCTGTGCACCGAGGTAGTAGGCAAATTCCATCCGGGAATCCTTGTCGATAATGGCCTGAAAGGCCTGGGCCGCTTGAAGCTCTTTGCCGGGGCCGGAGTATTTCCACATAAGAATAGCTTCACCTAGTTCCTGAATGTTTTTAGGTTCCGAACTCAACATGGAAAAATAAAAGAACCGTTCGAGATCTTTGGGTACCTTGATGTTGAATCCGCGGAAAATTTCTATGGTGCAAGTGTCAAGTTGCTTGCCGGCTTCGGTGAGTGGGAAGGACCGTTCGACAGTATTGACGATTTTATTACCTCGTCCGGAGATTATTTCGGCATAATATTGCACTCCTTTGCCACCATCTGTCAATTCGTATTTCTGGGAGATCATATGGGTGCAGCCGAGTTCCTTTGCAAGGGCGGCATATTCTTTCTCGGTGATTTCCTTATTGAAATTCGCATAGGAGGGAAACACGGCGATCAGGCTTTCGGGGGACACTGTTTCGACATGTTGCAGAGCGGAAAGCCTGAAATGAAGAAGCTCGACACTCAGTGCCGAAAACCATCGGTTTTCCGAACTCTTTTCATAGGAGACATCGACCGGCCGCGTGAGAAGCAGTCGAATTCCGGAGGTGTTGCCCGGGGCAGCAGAAAGGGGGCCGGTAATTGTCAATGCACAAAATAATGATGCGAAAAGTGCTCGCGTTTTCATAGTATTTGCACCTTTACTAATAAGTGTGAGCAATCGGACGTTTCATCTGATAAGTATTTTCAGGAAATGCCCTGCTCGGATATCATGATGCGTCTGAAATATTGTCGCCGAATGTTTTCCAAAGGGTAATTATATATTTCTCAAAACTAAAATACCACTATTCTCTATAATATTCAATGAAAATGCTCTAACCAATAGTATATCATTATTTTACATCATATTGAACCCTTCTGTGGACCTTTCTGCATTATCGCCGTCCAGATCGATGTATACCTCCTCTTTTCCGGCAATTGTCGGTTATTATTCCGGGCACAAACAGGCAAAAGACGGCTCTGTACCGCTTCCATTCAGCATACCCGAAAGGCACAAACGTATTTTGTACGATCAGCCGATTATACGGGGAAGGGCTCGTATGGATTAGGGTTTTTTATAATCCCGGCTCGGAAGAATGAGTATTTATAATTTATTCTTTAATAAATAGTATAATAGAGGAGGATGGTTCATGTATTTACTCGGGTATGATATCGGCAGTTCATCGATAAAGGCAACGTTGCTTGATTCAGAGAGCGGAAAAGTGGTAAGCTCGGCAACTTCACCGAAAAAGGAGCTTGAAATCATTGCTCAGCAGGCCGGATGGGCCGAGCAGCATCCCGACACATGGTGGGAGCATGTAAAAAAGGCGACTGCTGAAATAAAGAGCGCAAGTGGCGTTGATTTAAAAGACGTTGCCGCTGTGGGTATATCATATCAGATGCATGGCCTGGTCACGATCGACAAGGAGATGAAACCTCTGCGACCGGCGATAATCTGGTGCGATAGCCGGGCGGTGCCCTATGGCGAGAAGGCGTTCCAGGATCTTGGGGGAAAAGCCTGTTTAGAAAAACTGCTGAATTCACCGGGTAATTTTACTGCATCAAAGCTGGCCTGGGTGAAAGAGAATGAGCCCGACCTGTTCAAAAAAATCCATAAGATTATGCTTCCCGGCGACTATATCGCCATGAAACTGACCGGTGAAATTGTTACGACACCCTCGGGGCTCTCTGAAGGGATTATGTGGAATTTCAAGGAAGGCGCTCCGGCAGATTTTCTGCTCGATTATTTTGGATTTTCTCATGACCTGCTTCCCGAAGTAGTCCCTACCTTTTCTGTCCAGGGCGAGCTTACTGCGGCTGCTGCAGAAGAACTCGGTTTAAAAGCCGGGACAGTGGTTGCCTATCGCGGGGGAGACCAGCCCAATAATGCGCTGTCGCTGAATGTGCTCAACCCCGGCGAACTTGCCACCACAGCAGGAACATCAGGCGTGGTCTATGGCGTGGCCGACCGCCCGGATTACGATCCTCAGTCACGGGTCAATACCTTTGTGCACGTTAACTACTCCAAAGAAACTCCGCGATACGGAATCCTTCTCTGCCTGAATGGAACAGGGATTCTCAACAGCTGGATCAAACACAACTGCATGAGCAACGGCACCGATGAAATGGGGTATGGTCAGATGGACAAGCTCGCTGCGGAGGCGCCAATCGGCTCCGATGGTTTGATGATTCTTCCCTACGGTAATGGTGCCGAAAGAACATTGGGCAATAAATCGATCAATGCTTCAATCCATAATCTCGATTTCAACCGTCATACCAACAAACATCTCCTCCGTGCGGTCCAGGAGGGAATCGTTTTTGCACTCAACTACGGTCTGGAGATAATGCGGGATATCGGTGTTTCGATCGAGACTGTCCGCGCGGGGAATGCGAATATGTTTTTGAGTCCGGTTTTCAGTGATGTCTTTGCGACGGTGACTCAGGCCAGAGTGGAGCTTTATGATACCGACGGCGCCCAGGGCGCGGCACGGGGAGCTGGTATCGGCAGCAAGGTTTATTCGGATTCCAAAGAAGCCTTTGCCGGTCAGAAAACAATGAAAACCGTTGATCCCGATCAGAAAAATATCCAGGCCTATAAAGAGGCCTATGATAAATGGGTCAAGGCGCTCAATATGTATTTGTAATTGATATTCCAGGGTTCCGATATGGCCGACACAGAAAAAAAGAACGCTTCATCCCGTTTTCTCGATGGTATCGCCGAAATCAGCAGGGCGGTAATGGAAAAACAATATATCGAGGATATTCTTGCCCTCATTGTTTCGGTTACCGCCAAAGTTACCGGCTCCAAAATCTGTTCGATTCTTCTTCTGGACCGGAAAACACAGGAGCTGGTGCTGCGGGCATGTCATTCCGATTCGGGTAGCTATAATCAAAAATCCAACACACCCCTGGGAAAGGGGATTGCCGGACGAGTGGCGTTGAAAAATGAACCGATCAAGGTTTTAGATGTCCGTAAGGATCCACGGTTCATTAATAAAAAAATCGCCATTGAAGACGGCCTTGTTTCGCTGCTGTCGGTGCCCATGAGTGTTGAAGGTGAAGTTGTCGGGGTGATTAACTGCTATACGCCCCAAGAGTACGACTTTACCGAAGAAGACCAGCAGATGCTCACGGCGGTTGCTTCCCATGCCGCCGTGGTGCTGCGAAATACCGAACTCCAGATCATGAAAGAAATCGTGGAGCGGGAACTCGAAGAACGGAAGGCCATCGAACGGGCAAAGGAGATTATTGCCGATAAAAACGGCATTACGCCGGGAAAGGCTTATGAACTCCTGCGAAAACACAGCATGAATACCCGGACATCAATGGCAAAACTGGCAGAATCGATTATCCTTACCTCAGGAATCGGGTAATACAAGCAGAGAGAGGAAAAAATAATGGCACGAAAGAAGGAAAAACTCGATGGATTTTCAACCCGAAGCATTCATGCAGGAGAGGCGCGGAATCGTTATGCCGATTCTCTGACCACTCCGATTGTTCAGACCTCTACCTATACTTTCAAGAACAGCAAGGAAATCCGGGAGTATACGTCGAAGAAAAAGGACCGGTTTGAGTATGGCCGCTATGGTAATCCTACCGAGAAGGTGGCGCAACAGCGGCTTGCCGATCTTGAAGGTGCCGAGGATTGTCTGGTTTTTTCTTCGGGAATGAGTGCCGTAACAACAACCATTCTCGCCCTGATCCGTACCGGCGATCACATTGTTATTACCGATGACGCCTATAAAAAGACACTTGAATTCTGCAACGCCTATCTGGCCCGTTTCGGGGTAGAGTGCTCGGTAGTGCCCTTCGGTGATTATGAGCTTTTAGACAACACCATACAGAAAAATACCCGGTTTGTTATTTCCGAGTCGCCGACCAACCCCTATCTTAATATTTTCGACCTGGTGCGGTTGAAAAATATTGCGAAGAAACACGATGTTCTGACCATTATCGACAGCACCTTTGCCACGCCCTATAACCAGCGTCCTCTGGAATTCGGAGTCGACCTGGTCATGCAGAGCTGTACCAAATATCTTGCCGGACATAATGATATCCTTGCCGGTGCTATCTCCGGACGTAAAGAGCTTGTCGAAGAGGTACGGAAAATGCATAAAGGAATGGGGGGGCTGATCGATCCTCATTGCTGCTATTTGCTGCTCCGGGGGCTTAAAACCTTTCCTCTGCGGGTCGAAAAGCAGAATGCCTCGGCCCTTGAAGTAGCCCGCTTTCTGGAGAAGCATCCCATGATCGATAAGGTCTACTATCCAGGACTGAAATCCCACCGTCACCACCAGATAGCTAAAAAACAAATGAGGGGCTTCGGTGGGGTCGTGACGTTCGAGACCAAAGGCACGCTTAAAACGGCAAATCGCTTTCTGGATGCACTCCAGTTGCTCTATATCGGTCCCAGCCTGGGAGGTGTCGAAAGCCTGATCACTCATCCGGCAACAGTCAGCTACTACGACTACAGCCGGAAAGAGCGCTACTCACTGGGCATTACCGATACCCTGATCAGGCTTGCGGTAGGGGTCGAAGATACCGAGGATATTATCGCCGACCTGAAACAGGCACTGGCGTATTGTGCAAAAGGAAAATAGCATGGACTTGGGATGTGAATGCTACCCGTTGGGTTTCCCATCCCCGGTCAAAAAGAATATCCGCGATCATTATCGATAAAACAACCAGCACTCCATGAACAGACTGCCCCTAAAATTTCCCGAAATGCTTTTATCGCCTATAACGAGGTATGAACATCGGGCGCCGATCGCTCCCGCCGATACCGGTATATATTGGTGGTTTCAGCCTCTCTGCATCCGGCGGAGCATTATGTAGGAGAGAAAATAAAGAAATGCTCCCGGCGGGATCAGGATGATTATAAAAACCCATACCCGTTTCTCTTTCGCATGCAATTCCTGCTGAATAGCGAAAAGATGCACCAGCGCCGCGATCTTGGTGATGATAAATATTCCCAGCATCCATAATAGCCGCGGCTTTTTCTTCTTGTCGTGTAGTTTTTGTTTAAATTCGGCAAGCATAGATGATCCTTCCCATCAAAACCGGTGCATTCATTGAGCTTTTTCATGTAATCACCTGTATATATTCATAATATACACGCTTTATCAGGATATATCAATGCTTGTATATTTCCTGATTATAGCTGCAAAAACAACCTCTTACGCGCACTACAAGCAGGGAAAGATAAGTATTGACTATTTATGGGGTGTAATTTATCTTTATTTGATCTGCTGAACAATGTCGTTCCGCTAAAGTTGTGAGTATCAAAGACGATGCCCTTGCTTCGTGTCTGCGCGAAGTGCGGGCTTTTTTTATTTCGGCAAGCACCAATCATTAAATAAAGGAGTTTTTTTATGTCTACTGAAGTTTCAGCCTTCATGGAAAAGGTGATCGCCAAAAATCCTGCCGAAAAGGAGTTTCACCAGGCAGTTGAGGAAGTTGTTGAATCGGTAATGCCGTTCATTAAGAAGAATCCCCGGTATCAGAAAGCCCGGGTATTGGAGCGCATGGTGGAGCCGGAACGAGTCATTATGTTCCGGGTTCCGTGGGTTGATGATAAGGGTGAAGTCCAGGTTAACCGTGGATTTCGTATCGAGATGAGCAGCGCAATCGGTCCATACAAGGGCGGTCTCCGGTTTCATCCTTCAGTGAATCTCGGCATTTTAAAATTTCTTGCTTTCGAGCAGGTTTTCAAAAATTCACTCACCACCCTTCCCATGGGCGGCGGCAAGGGTGGATCGGATTTCGATCCCAAGGGAAAGTCCGACAATGAAGTTATGCGTTTTTGCCAGGCTTTCATGAGCGAACTGTGCCGTCATATCGGACCCAACACCGACGTTCCTGCCGGGGATATCGGCGTGGGCGGCCGCGAAATCGGTTTTCTCTTTGGTCAGTACAAAAAGCTGCGTAACGAATTCACCGGCGTTCTTACCGGTAAGGGACTCAACTGGGGCGGTTCACTGATCAGGCCCGAAGCCACCGGTTATGGTGCTGTTTATATGGCCCAGGAAATGCTCACGCTCAAAGGTGACTCCATGGAAGGCAAAATCTGCGCAGTGTCCGGATCGGGTAATGTTGCCCAGTATACAGTGGAAAAAGTAAATGAACTCGGCGGTAAGTGTGTCACCCTCTCCGACAGCAGTGGATCGATCTATGATCCCGAGGGAATCGATGCCGAAAAGCTGGCTTTTGTTTTCGAGCTTAAAAATATAAAACGGGGTCGCATTAAAGAGTATGCCGATAAATTCAAGTGCGAGTATTTTGACGGAAAACGCCCGTGGGATATCAAATGTGATTGCGCATTCCCCTCGGCAACCCAGAATGAAATATCTGCCGAAGATGCCAAAACGCTGGCGAAAAACGGCTGCAAACTGGTTTCTGAAGGCGCGAATATGCCGACCGAACCGGACGGTATTGAGGTGTTCCAGCAGAGCAAGGTTCTCTACTGCCCCGGAAAAGCGGCCAATGCAGGCGGAGTTGCTGTCAGCGGCCTCGAAATGGCACAGAACGGTATGCATCTTAACTGGACCCGTGAAGAAGTCGATCGGCGACTTCAGGATATCATGAAAGCGATCCATTCAACCTGTGTCGAGTATGGTGAAGAAAACGGTTATGTTAATTACGTGAATGGGGCAAATATCGGTGGATTTGTCAAAGTTGCCGATGCCATGATCGATCAGGGTGTTGTGTGATTCTCCTGAGAGGAGCGTTCAGCTATCGGAGTAAGTAAGAGTAAGGGCGTTCAATTGAACGCCCTTACTACATACACCCCCATGCCTTTGGGGAATCAATAATGATTCTGCAGGTGTTCGACTTCTTCGCTGGCTTTCAGCTTTTTAAGAGCATTTTCCTTTATCTGGCGTACTCTTTCGCGGGTCAGACTATACCGCTGTGCGATTTCCTCAAGGGTATGAGATATGCCGTCTTCAATCCCAAAATAAAGACGAATCACTTTCTTTTCCCGGTCGCTCAGCTTTTTGAGGGCTTTATTGATCGATTCCTGAAGTGAAATATCTTCGATACAATCATCGGGCATTGCCTCTTTCTTATTAGGCAGAAGATCCATGAGCCGGGAGCTGTCGGAATTCTGAAGCGGTGCATCCAGGGAAGTATGATTGTTCCCGATACTGAGTGCTTCTTTAACCTTATTGCTATCCATATCGAGTTCCCGGGCAATTTCTTCGATATGAGGAGCGCGGCGGTATTTCTGTTCGAGCCGGCTCTGGGCCTTTCCGATTTTATGAATAGTACCGACACAGTTGAGAGGCAGCTTGGTAATACGGGACTGTTCTGCAAGGGCCTGAAGAATAGCCTGGCGAATCCACCACACTGCATAGGAGATAAATTTAAAATTCTTTGTCTGGTCGAACCGTTTGGCGGCCTTGATAAGACCGAGATTGCCTTCATGAATAAGGTCGGCAAGTGACATGCCCTGATGATCGTAGGTACGAGCTACGCTTACAACAAATCGAAGATTTGCTTTAACGAGTTTCTCGAGTGCCTGTTTATCACCTTTTTGAATACGTTCGGCAGTTTCAAATTCTTCCTGAGCGGGGAGGGGCTTGTAACGGGATATTTCCTTTAAATACAATCCTAAGCTACCGTTTTCTACAAGAAAGCCGTTTGCGAGCGATGTCTTCAAGGTGAATCCCTTTCGATAATGGTAGAAAAACTTTGATTGTGATGATATGTATGGTGGTTTAAGGTCATTGAATTAATTGCTCCCTTAATTAAAAGAGCGAAGAACTGGTTGCCCGATTGCGGTAAACTCTAAAAAATAATAAAAAATTTTGAATATAGCAACATTTATTTACATTTTTTGATATATCATACCGGATTTTGACAACTCATTGGCAAAAGCGTTATATTTTCACATCGTGCAAAATTATGGTTTCATCTGTGATAACGAGGTAAAGGGTACAATAGCCAATGGATAATAAAATAATGACCATGGAAGAGGTTGCGGAATTTTTGCGGGTTTCCGTGCGCACAGTTTATGAATGGGCGCATAAAGGAGAGATCCCCTGTGGAAAAATTGGTACGGTCTGGCGTTTCAAGCGGTCTGAAATAGAACAATGGGTAGATGAGCGATTGGTTGCTTCTCATAAATCGGTCGCACCTCCTTCAATTTCCGTACGGGACATATTTTCGCCCCAGCGGATAGCAGTACTCGATTCGATCACTAAAGTTGAAGCTTTCAACCACCTTGTTGATATTATAAGTACCTCCAGCTGCATCAGGAAGAAAAAAGAGCTTTCGGAAGAGATTTTTAAAAGAGAAAGCCTCATGAGCACGGCACTGGGGCTTGGTGTTGGCGTTCCCCATGTTCGCCTAGGGTCGGTTAAAGATCTTGTGGCTGCCGTAGGAATCAGTCCGGTTGGTATCATGGATTATGAATCGCTTGACAATATTCCTGTTTTTATTATTGTCATGGTTGCGGGCAACAGAAAACAGCATTCCGAATTCCTGCGCCTTCTCTCATATTTAAGCAGCCTGATAAAACATGAGAGTATCCGGGAAAAACTGGTTACCAGTAATGATCCGTATGCGATATACGATGTTCTTGCCGGTGGAATCGGGGCCCATTTTCATTCTCACAGCATCTCTGCACTTAAAAATGAAGTGCCTCGTATCGGTCTGCAGTAGAGATTTTCGCAGAAAACGGCCTGCTGTCAGCGTTTTTTTATTTTGTTAACTCTCCGCCCGAATTCTTCCGTTTCACTCCGAACCTGTTTAACAAAACTGTCATTTTCGGCTGTGCCGCATACCGCTTTCATTTCCGCCGGATTCTGGAATGTTGTCTGTTTGAAGGGATTTTCAAAATCCTTCTTACGGCTGCGGTATACCTGATCGCAGATATACTCCTGAATCGAAACTGCTTTGTCAAGAGCCCCTTTCCACTGTGATGGTGTAAGGCTTTGAGTGCTTAAAAGCTCAAGGAGTACCGAATAGGCATGGCGCTGCTTCTGAAGAGGATAAGCTTCCCACAGGTAATCGTATGCATTGTGAATATCGCTCCAGGTTTTCAGCTTTTGGGACTTTATTTTCTTTAAAAGCTGCTGCAGCTCAAATTCGGTGATAAGCTGCCCGCCGATATTGATCCATTTGCTTTTCCGCTTACCGTTCAGCGTTTTATTCATAAATAACAACGAAGGCTGAGTGGAGGTTTCCATAAAAAAAACCAGATTTTTTACGGCGTAATAATGAAGCATATTTTTATATGCAGCGTAGGCTTCGGCGCATTTGAGAATGACGGTTTTCCGTTTTGACTTTTCTATTTCCTCACCATAAATTGTGCGCAAACCAACATCCTCCGGCTGCTCCATAAGCAGGCTGCGGCCTTTCTTTATAAGAGACTGTTCGCTTTTGCTCGAATCTTTTGATTCGGTGTTTTTTACGAAAGCGCGACCGGTCCACAGTTCGAGCAACCGACAGGCTTCCATAATCTCTTCTGTCGTATCGGGCGCCAGAAAATCGAACTCGATATGCTGTGATTTGGTAAGCCGTTTATCCCGGGCCTCGTATTTCCAGCTGTTGCGAGCCAGGGCATACATGTTGTATGTCCACCAGAAAGCGGGGAGTATTTCGAGACGATCTTTTAATGCATTGTTGTTAACAAGAGAAAAGGGGAGACGGATGTCAAGTTCTGCGGTAAAATCTCCTTTGGCAAGGAGGCAGAATGAGGCAAAGCGGCTTGAGTGTTTCACCGAAGTACAAAGGCCGGGCCAGAAACCGCGGCCCGCCTGTATTTCATTGTCGTTGGAACGGCTGTTGTGGTTAGAACCGATTGTAGCACCGGCAGCAATGTTGCTTTGACCCATGACAAGCGATGCAATCAGAAAAGAGTTGTTGTGGTGCTGTTCGTGGCCCGGAAAAATCAGATTGTTCTGTATTTCACAGCAGGATATTGTCGAATTGTCACCAACAAAGGAATTGAGAACTCTCGCTCCGTATGTGAACCTCGAATTGTTGCCCATTATGAATTTATTTGCTTTACATCCGAAAGCTATCGTACATCCATATCCGACGATGCCATCAACAAGCTCAACGTCCGAACCGATAGTCGCAGGTTCGTTTTCGGTTGAATTAATTGTCAGGTTCGTAAGGAGATTTGCGCCTTGAATACAGGCATGAGAACCGATTTTGACATCTTTTATAACACCGGTATGTTTTATTACCGATTGGTCTCCTACATAACCATAGTATCCCCGATGCGAATCAAAAGAGTGTTGCGTAATCGAAAGTAGTTTTTTCTGCAGCACCGGTTCATCACGGTATTTAGCCCACAGGTAAGCATCAGCCGAAAGCATGCCGTCAAAAGGGACAACCGAACGATCGCCGCCCTCATTCATAAGATCAAGCCATACCCGCTTATTTTCTTCCTCACCGTCTTTAAGAATGCCGTTGCCGAATCCGGCACAATTCGTTGTATGCATTTCGCCGATGTCAAAAATTATACACCGGTTGCCGATAATACAATGAGACAGATAGTGAACCTGGTGCAAGGCAACATCATCTCCGATATCACAGGAAATTATCCGGCAGCCGGTAATGCCGGCGCCTATTTTCAGGTCCTGATGGGAGAGTATAACCGGGATGAGTCTGCCGATGCGTATCATTCCGTAAAATTCACAATTTTTTATGAGTGAAGGATTAAAATCATCACATACCCGGATATTGTTCCAGTCATCGCAGGTATTCCGGTTTTTTATCAAAGTTTCGATTTCATCGGACTGGAGCGTGCGAAAAGAATCGGCTGGCTTTGGTTGTTGTCTGTTGCGAAGGTAATATTCGTTTTTACCCCGGGGAATAAATTCGTCCGGAATAAACTGTTTTTCCATACTGCCGGCGGGGAGCAGAGAGACGGTATCCATAATAACCTCCGGATGCTGTTCTGCCGTATCTGGTAACAGCAAGAAAATAACTCATCGCTCAGAGCAAGGGTAAGGGTGAGAAGATTATAGGGTACAGGGTTATCGAGTATAGGATAGAGGATTATTTCTCAAACCGTTGTCTCAGCTCTCCCATTTCTTTTCCCTTCATTTGTCATAATCGTTCTCGTTAGCTTTTGTCTCTTTTCCTTCCCCCCTCAGCCTCAAGGGCACATCGGATAGTTGCCGTCAAAACAGGCGCAACAGTAATGTTCCTTTGGTTGCGGAACCACCGACAGCATTCCTTCGGTAGATAAATAGCCGAGAGAATCAACGCCCAGGTACTCCTGAATGTCCTTGATGGACTGGGCTGAAGCGATGAGTTCTTCTTTGGTGGGCATATCGATTCCCAGAAAGCAGGGGCAGGTGATCGGGGGTGATGAGATCCGGAGATGGATTTCTTTTGGCTGGGCGGTCCTGAGAAGCCGGACAATTTTTTTCATGGTGGTTCCCCGGACAATGGAATCATCGACAATAACGATTTTTTTATCCTTGACCACTCCTTTAACCGGATTGAATTTGATCCGGACACCGAAGTCCCGGCCCTTTTGCTGAGGCTGAATGAAAGTTCTTCCGATGTAATGATTGCGGATCAGGCCGATATCGAACTTGATTCCTGATTCTTCCGAATATCCCAGGGCAGCGGTTGTTGCCGAATCGGGGATTCCCATGACGATATCTGCATTGGGGCATGGATGTTCCACCGCCAGACACCGTCCGAGCCGCCGGCGGACTTTATCGACATTTTCTCCAAAGACAAAGCTGTCCGGACGGGAGAAGTAGACAAATTCGAACACACAATGAGACGGTTTGGGCGTATGGCCGAACAGAGGGATCGTATAACTGGTAATACCATTTTTATCGATACGTATCATTTCTCCCGGCTCGATTTCCCTGATAAGATGGGCCCCGATCAGGTCGAATGCACAGGTCTCGGAAGAAAGCAGATAACTGCCGTTCAGTTCTCCCAGAAGAAGAGGCCGGATACCCCGTGGATCCCGGGCACCATAGAGTGCATGCTTGTTGAGAAAAAGAAGAGAGTAGGCGCCCCTAACACGGGAAAGCGCATCCAGAATCATGGCATCGAGATTTTCCCGCTTGGAACGGGCAACCAGGTGCATGATAACTTCAGTATCAGTGGTGGAGCAGAATATCGAGCCGTCTTCCTCCATCTCATTCCGTAGCTCGGCGGCATTAACCAAGTTACCATTATGAGCACTTGCCAGTTGTCCTGCTTTGAAATCGGTCAGTATCGGCTGCGAATTGGCAAGATTGGAAGAGCCGGTGGTAGAATACCGGTTATGGCCGATAGCATGGTTTCCCTGAAGACGGTCGAGTATTTCGTGGTGACGAAACACCTGGGAGACAAGGCCCATATTTTTATAAACGGTCATTTTGCCCTGATTAGAAACGGCAATACCGGCACTTTCCTGGCCCCGGTGTTGTAGAGCATAGAGGCCCAGGTAGGTCAAATGAGCAGCATCGGGTGCGTTGTAAATACCGAATACCCCGCACTCTTCATGGAGAGAGTCTTGCAGCATAGCTAATTCCTCTGAACTATCGAGGCAAATTTAATGCCCCTTGTCGATCTGTGTTTATATATCGCCTGACCCTGCTGCGAATAGGGGGAATTGCAGAAACGGATTGAGGTTTCTATTCCGCCCCATCCCAGCAATAGATACACAATCATCTTTTGAAACAGCGCCGAAAAATTTTCCCATTAATTGCTCCTTACTTTAAATAATTGCCGCTGGAGGGCGCTTATTTTTTCAAGGAATAGTGAAGGCTTGCACCAACAAAATCTCTGAACAAGGGATGTGGTGCAACCGGCCTCGATTTGAATTCCGGATGGAACTGAGGGCCAACAAACCATGGATGATCTTTCAGCTCGATAATTTCGACCAGTAAACCATCCGGTGATAAACCGGAGAGGGCCATTCCATTACTTTCAAATTGTTCACGATAGTCGTTGTTGAATTCATACCGGTGCCGGTGCCGTTCACTGACAAGCTCTTTTCCGTAAATTTTCCGGGCTTTGCTGCCGGCTTTCAGCTTGCAGGGAAATGCTCCAAGACGCATGGTCCCCCCGAGGTTCATCACCCGCTTCTGCTCTTCCATAAGATGGATGACCGGTTCCGGGGTTTCGGGGACCAGTTCGGTGCTGTCGGCGTCTTTTCGTTTGAGAACATTCCGGGCGAATTCCACTACTGCCATTTGCATACCGAGACAGATTCCGAGAAAGGGGACCTTGCGTTCCCGGGCATGCTTTACTGCAAGAATTTTCCCTTCGTGTCCCCGGCTGCCGAAACCGCCGGGTATCAGTATGCCGTGCATACCTTTCAGTACCTTTGCCGCACCCTTCTGTTCGATATCTTCGGCCGAGACACTGTGTATTTCAACTTTTGTCGAGTGATGAGCGCCGCTGTGATTGAGCGCTTCATGAATCGACTTGTAAGCATCAAGAAGTTCGGAATATTTGCCGACGATAGCTATTCTGACGATATGTCGGGCCTCGATTACCTTGTCCACATATTCTCTCCAGGAGCTGAGACTCCGCCGTCCGGCACGAAGACCAAGAGAATCGATAATGAGATGGTCGAAATTCTGCGATGCAAAATCGAGGGGGACTTCGTATATGGTATGACGGACATCGAAGGCTTCAATGACCCCTTCGGTGTCGACATTACAGAAAAGCGAAATCTTCCGGCGTACCTCTTTATCCAGATGCTTCTCGGTGCGACAAATGAGAATGTCGGGGATGATTCCTATTTCACGAAGACGTCCTACCGAATGCTGTGTCGGCTTGGTCTTGACTTCACCGGCCTTGCGAAGATAGGGGATCAGGGTAACATGGATAAATAGACAGTTGCTTTTTCCCACCTGAAGGCGGAATTGACGGAGGGCTTCGAGGAAAGGAAGGCTCTCGATATCACCAACCGTCCCACCGATCTCACTAATGACGACATCGATGTCCGGCGATTCCATCGAGCGGATGCTGTCGCATATCTCGGTAGTCACGTGAGGAACAACCTGAACGGTGGCGCCGAGGTATTCGCCCTGCCGCTCTTTTTTTATGATCGAATCGTATATTTTCCCGGCCGTATAGTTGGAATGTTTTGTCGTGGTAACTCCGGTGAATCGCTCGTAATGCCCAAGGTCGAGATCGGTCTCAGCGCCGTCATCGGTAACATACACTTCACCATGCTGGTACGGATTCATTGTTCCCGGATCGACATTAAGATAGGGATCAAATTTTTGATTCGCCACCCTGATGCCCCGGGATTTGAGCAGCATGCCTATGGAGGATGCTGCGATTCCCTTGCCCAGGGAAGAAACAACTCCTCCGGTTACAAATATGAATTTCGACATTGAGACCTCCGTGAACTAAAAATTCGAAACTCGAAATGTGTTCTTTATTTCCACATATCTTTCTTTTTCGAGAGCAGATTGATATTATTTTGCTGATTTTTACCGGCGGGGGCAGCCCGTTCCTGGATACTGACGACATCAAAGCCCCGTTTTTCAAGGGAAAACATTCCGCCGATAGCAGCCTGCGCGCCTTCAAGGGTTGTGATATACGGAATACTCTGCGATACGGCTGCACTGCGGATCGGTTTTGAATCGATCAGCGATTTCCGTCCTGCCGGTACATTGATCACCAGGTCGACACTATTGGTTTTTATAAGATCTACGATATCGGGTTTTCCTTCACCGATTTTATAGACCTGTCGGACATTAATTCCTGCGCTGGTCAGCGCATGCCAGGTACCTTCGGTGGCACAGAGCTGAAAACCCATATCAAACAGGGTTTTGGCGGCAAAGATAATGCTTCGTTTCACACTGTTGCGGACACTGATAAAGACCGTGCCGGACCGGGGAAGATAATTGCCCGCAGCTTCCTGCGATTTGGCATAGGCCAGACCGAAATCCTGGTCGATTCCCATGACTTCACCGGTGGATTTCATTTCGGGGCCCAGTACCGTGTCTGCTCCGGGGAATTTACCAAAAGGAAGAACCGATTCTTTTACCGAGAAATAAGTCATTGTCCGTTCCCGGGCTTCTGGTATATCGGCAAGCCTGGCGCCGGCCATTACCTTGGCGGCAATATAGGCCCACGGTATGCCGGTTGCCTTGGAGACAAAGGGTACGGTCCGAGATGCCCGCGGGTTGACTTCCAGAATGTAAACGGTGTCTTCATTCACCGCAAACTGGATGTTCATCAACCCAACCACATTCAGCTCATTGGCAATTGCCATGGTAATGCGTCTGATTTCTTCGATCATACCCTTTGAAAGGGAGTAGGGCGGAACAACACATGCGCTGTCGCCGGAGTGAATCCCGGCTTCCTCAATATGTTCCATAATGCCGCAGATCATGGTCGTCTTGCCGTCGGACAGAGCATCAACATCAACCTCGATCGCATCGCCGATAAATTTGTCGATCAGCACCGGACGATTTTCTCCCGCTTCCTTGGCTTCATCGATAAAAGCATGGAGTTCCTCTTTGTCGTAAATGATCCGCATGGCCCGTCCACCGAGCACAAAGGATGGCCGCAGAAGGATCGGGAAAGAGATCTCATGGCAGATTTTCAGCGCTTCATCGATATTTTCCGCCATACCGTTGGGTGGCTGTTGCAGATCGAGTTTTTTCAGCATTGCCGCAAATTCATCCCGGTCTTCGGCACGTTCGATCGATTCAACCGACGTCCCGATTATCGGCGCACCGGCTTCTTTAAGCTTCCTGGCGAGATTAAGCGGTGTCTGGCCGCCGAATTGAATAATTACACCGTCCGGCTTCTCCTTATCGATAATATTCATCACATCCTCAAAGGTAAGCGGCTCGAAATAGAGACGGTCGGAGGTGTCGTAGTCGGTACTCACCGTTTCGGGGTTGGAATTCACCATGATTGATTCGATACCCATATCCCGCAGGGCATAGGAAGCCTGACAGCAGCAGTAGTCGAATTCGATACCCTGACCGATCCGGTTGGGACCGCCACCCAGAATGATTATCTTTTTCCGCTCCGACGGCAAACCTTCATCTTCGGTTTCATAAGTCGAATAATAATAGGGCGTGTAGGCCTCGAATTCGGCTGCACAGGTGTCAACCAGTTTGTAGGTGGGGGTTATTTCCAGCTTTTTGCGAAGTTTTCTGGCTTCGTTTTCGGTTATCTCAAGGTTTTTTCCAAGCTGAACATCCGAAAATCCCATCTGTTTTGCTTTTTCAAAGAACACCTGTTGCTCATCCCTGGGTGCCTTGAGTATGTCTTTTGGTATGGATGCTTCGAAATCGATAATATCTTTAATATTATTGATAAACCAGAGATCGATACCGGTTTTTTCGTTGATTAGTTCGGGAGTGATTTCCAGCCGCAGAGCCCGTCCGACAGCAAACATTCTGTCACACCGGAGTTCTTCAAGCATCGGGAGGATCTCTTTTTTGGTAAGATGGCCGAATTTAGCTTCATCCAGACCGGGTCTTCCGATCTCCAGTCCTCTGAGGCCTTTCTGCAGGGCTTCCTTGAAAGTCCGTCCGATCGCCATGGTTTCTCCCACCGATTTCATCTGCACGCCCAGTGATGAATTGGCTTCGGGGAATTTTTCAAAGGCAAACCGGGGGATTTTCACCACACAGTAGTCGATCGTGGGCTCAAAGGAGGCCGGTGTCTCTTTGGTAATATCATTACGGATTTCATCAAGCGAATAGCCGACCGCCAGTTTGGCGGCAAATTTTGCAATCGGGAACCCGGTCGCCTTTGAGGCGAGTGCCGAACTGCGGCTGACCCGGGGGTTCATCTCTATCACCACCATGCGGCCTGTTTCCGGCTGAACAGCAAACTGGATATTCGACCCGCCCGTATCGACACCGATTTCTCGAATGATCGCTACGGAGGCATCCCGCATCTTCTGGTACTGGCGGTCGGTGAGGGTCTGGGCGGGAGCGGTCGTGATGCTGTCACCGGTGTGAATGCCCATGGGATCGAGATTCTCGATCGAGCAGATAATCACGACGTTATCGGCGTGGTCCCGCATGATCTCGAGTTCATATTCTTTCCATCCCAGCACCGATTCTTCAAGGAGTATTTCGTTTATCCGGCTGTAGTGGAGTCCGAGTCGGGCCTGACGTTCAAATTCGACTTCGTTATGGGCAATACCGCCGCCGGTTCCGCCAAGCGTGTAGCTCGGACGAATAATGATGGGAAAACCGATTTCTTTGACAATCTCCCAGGCTTCATCCATGTTATAAGCAAGGGCACTTTGGGGAACATCAAGGCCGATTTTTATCATCGCCGCTTTGAAACTGCTCCGGTCTTCCGCCTTTTTTATCGCATCCTGGTCGGCGCCGATCAATTTGACATTGTACCGTTGAAGGACACCGTTTTCGGCAAGTTCCATGGCGGTGTTGAGCCCTGTCTGACCACCCATTGTAGGAAGAATTGCATCGGGTTTCTCTTTTGCAATAATTTTTTCCACAATCTCAGGAGTTACCGGCTCAATATAGGTTCGGTCGGCCATGAGTGGATCGGTCATGATTGTTGCCGGATTGGAATTTACCAGGATAACTTCGTATCCCTCTTCCCGCAACGCTTTGCATGCCTGAGTACCGGAATAATCGAATTCACAGGCCTGGCCAATAACAATCGGCCCACTTCCGATAATCAGTATGCGATGAATGTCTGTTCTTTTCGGCATTACTACTCCTGCGTGATCGAATTATGAGTTGTCAATTAACGTGATAAATTTCTCGAAAAGGTAGCCCGAATCGTGCGGTCCGGGAGCCGCTTCCGGATGATACTGAACACTGAATACCTTTGCATCAGGATCGGAAAGACCTTCGCAGGTGATATCATTCAGGTTCAGGTGTGTCATCGTGACGCCGGCTGCTTTCATCGACTCGGCATCAATACAATAATTATGGTTCTGTGATGTTATCTCGATTTCTCCGGTTTTCAGATTCCGTACCGGGTGATTGGCGCCGTGATGGCCGAATTTGAGTTTGTAGCGTTTTCCTCCCAGGGCAAGACCGGCGAGCTGATGGCCCAGGCAGATACCGAAAATCGGTACCTTGCCGATTAATTCTTTTAATGTATCGACTGCATAGGGAACACCGCCGGGATCACCCGGACCGTTGGACAAAAAAACACCATCCGGATTCAACGCAAGGACATCGGCCGCTTTCGTCGAAGCAGGGACAACCGTTATTTTACCGCCCAGCGATTCCAGAATCCTCAGAATCGAATATTTGATACCGTAATCAAAGGCAACAATCGAAAACCGCGGCTTTTTCTTTGCATCACCGCTGTCGGAGACCTCATTCCAGACCCAGGGTTTTTTGCAGGTAACATTTTTTACAATATCTTTATCCAGAAGACCCTCCCAGGCCTTTGCCTTGTCAACAAGGTCGTCGGTATTAATGCCGTTTTCACCGGCATACAGGACCGCGTTCATTGCTCCTTTAAGCCGTATCTTCCGGGTAAGCAAACGGGTATCGATTCCCTGGATCCCGATGATTCCCGACTTTTCGAGATATTCTCCCAACGACTGCTGGCTGGTAAAATTCGATGGATACCCGCAGGCTTCCTTCACCACAAAACCTGCAACCTGGACACGAGATGATTCGATATCGGTTTCAGTAATGCCGTAATTCCCGATCAGGGGATAGGTCATGGTAACGATCTGATTATTATACGATGGATCAGTGAGGACCTCCTGGTACCCGGTCATCGCGGTATTGAATACTATCTCGCCGACCGATTCTCCCGGCGCTCCAAATGATTCACCTTTAAATACAGTTCCATCCTCTAGCGCAATATAGCCCTTCACCGTGTACCTCTTTGGTTAGTAAGATTGAAAAAATACGGAATTTTATTTGAAAAAAAGAGGGATTTTGAGAAAACAATTGAAGAAAAAAAGAATGCCCGAACCGTGATGCCCTTTGCATCACCCATTTCCGTACATCCCTTCTGATTTAGCGGCTTTAATCACTTTTGTTTCGCTTACTTCAGGCACAATTACTATCTTTCCACGCCCCAATTGGGAATAAAATAAGAATTGTACTCCCAAATTTCCAGAGAAATCTATAAGTAGCCCCAAAAAAATTATTCTCTTCATTAAATTCTTTCGGAAAAACCGTCTAACTCATTGAATTTTCGACACGGGTCATAAACAGGTCACTTAGCTTTCGAAGTTCATCTTCATAAATGTCGTGCCCGGTCATCTCCTCTTTTGTCTGAATAAAGAGTTTTTCTGTTATTTCGTTATTACAATGTTCGATCAGTTTTGCGATGCTTTCCCGGTTTGATTCCAGATGGAACTGAAGGGCAACGACACGGTTTTCATATTCAAAGGACTGATTGCTGCATCCATAGGAGTATGATGTTTTTACGGCGCCTTGGGGAATGTCGAACATTTCGCCATGCCAGTGAAAGGCCGTAAATTTTTCCGGGAGCGAACCCAGGAACCGTGACGACTTGCCGTGCTTGGTTAAATGAACGGGAAACCATCCGATCTCTTTATGTTTGTTTCTGTAAACCCGTGCTCCCAGCACATGGGCGATCAATTGAGCGCCAAGACAGATGCCCAGCACGGTTTTTCCCTGTTCCAGTGTCCGATCGATAAATCGTTTTTCGTCATCCAGCCAGGGATATTCATTTCCATCATGAATACTCATAGGTCCGCCCATTATTGTAAGAAGATCGAAGGATTCTGGCGGAGGAAAAGGTTCCCTTTTGAAAAGCTTTGTCCCCGAAACAGAATGCCCTCTTTTCCGGGCCCAGGTACAAATAGCAGCGGGGTCTTCAAAGGAAACGTGTTGAAGGTAGTGGATTTTCATAGGACCAAAGTTGAAGGTGAAGATCAAGAGCCGGATTCACACGCTCATTATCGTTAAACCTCTTTTTGCTCCCCCTTATCCTCTATTTTCTTAAAAATTCGTCAATACTCTTAGCAGCTTCCCTTCCGTGATAGATGGCGCGGACTACCAGTGATGCACCGGTGCCTGAGTCACCGGCGGCAAACACGCCCGGAACGGTAGTTGCATAATTTTCGATTTTTAAATTCCCTCTGTCATCAAGATCAATGCCGAGATCTTCGATCAGTTTGCCGTGTTCTACATGGAGGAACCCCATTGCCAGAAGCACCAGATCGACCTTGAGTGAGAATTCGGATCCGGGGATCTCTTTCATTACCTGGCGGTTCTTTTTTTCATCTTTTTCCCACTTGACACGCACAAAATCGGCTTCTTCGATATTGATCCCATGGCTTCGGAACCCTTTGGTCAGGATACCCCATTCCCGGGTACATCCTTCCTCATGGGATGTTGCGGTTCTGAAAATCCGGGGCCAGTTTGGCCATGAGGGATTCCAGGGTTTGTCCCAGGTCATTGGCTTGGGCATTATTTCGTATTGATAGACCTGTCGTGCTCCCTGCCGGATGGCAGTTCCGACACAATCGGCCCCGGTATCGCCACCGCCGATCACCAGAACGTTTTTATTTTTTGCCGAGATGATTTGATGCTTTTCCAGTTCGCCGGCAACAGCCTTGTTGGATTGTTTCAGATAGTCCATGGCAAAATGGATACCCTCGAGTCCCCGTCCGGGCACATGAAGGTCTCGGGGGGTGCCTGCGCCGATCGTTAAAAGTATGGCATCAAAGGATTTCCGCAGGTACCGTACCGAGATGTCTTCACCAATGACAACATCGGTTTCGAAGGTGACTCCTTCAGCGCTCATCTGCTCGATCCGCCGGTCGAGCATGCTTTTATCGAGTTTGTAATCGGGGATACCATACCGGAGTATACCGCCGATTTTATTGTCCTTTTCAAAGAGGGTTACGGTATGTCCGGCCCGCCTGAGCTGCTGGACCGCCGCCAATCCTGCAGGGCCTGAACCGATAACCGCAACTTTTTTGCCGGTTTCAACCGACGGTGGACGGGGAACAACCCATCCTTCCTTAAACGCCCGCTCGATAATCGCCAGCTCGATCTGCTTGATTGTCACCGGACTGGTATTGATCGAAAGGGTACAGGCCGCTTCACAGGGCGCAGGACAAATCCTTCCGGTTACCTCGGGAAGGGTGTTGGTCATTTCCAGCCGGTAGTAGGCTTCTTCCCATTTTCCCCGGTAAACAAGATCATTCCATTCGGGGATAAGGTTATAGACCGGACATCCCATGGCATGGCAGAAGGGGATGCCGCAATCCATGCACCGGGCCCCTTGAGTCTGTATTTCTTCGGTGGGCTGAAGAATGACGAATTCTTCATAATTGTGAATCCGTTCATCAGCCGGTTTGTACACCGGCGCCCGGCGTTCATAATTCATAAATCCTGTTGGTTTTCCCATTATGCAAATATCTCCTCGGTCATCGAAACAATTTCAGATTCCTTTGATTCATCTTTCCGCAGCCGTTCGAGAGCTTTCCTGTAATCGAGAGGCATCACTTTAACAAACTGCGGCAGCATTTCAGTCCAGTCCCGCAGGATTCTCGATGCGTATTCGCTCCGGGTCAGGGCGACATGGTTCTGGATCAGGCGAAGCAGAAGCTTTTTATCTTCCGGGTCGGCGATCGGTTCCACATCGATCATTTCAAGATTACACTTGGTATCGAAAAGCTGGTCTTCATCGAGAACAAAGGCGATACCGCCGCTCATTCCCGCACCAAAATTAATCCCGGTTCGTCCTAAAACGACAATCACTCCGCCGGTCATGTATTCGCAGCCGTGATCACCAACGCCTTCCACAACCGCGATCGCGCCGCTATTGCGGACAGCAAAACGTTCGCCAGCCATACCGTTGATATAAACTTCACCTTTAACCGCGCCGAAAAGGTTGACATTGCCGGTAATTATGTTGTTCTGGGGACGGAATGTGGAGCCCTTGGGGGGATAGACGATTATTTTTCCTCCCGAGAGTCCTTTGCCGAAATAATCATTGGCATCGCCTTCAAGCTCGAACGTAATACCCGGCGCAAGGAAAGCACCGAAACTCTGACCTGCAGAACCGGTAAATTTACATTTGATTGTGTCGGCCGGAAGTCCTTTGGAACCAAAGCGGCGGGATATCTCGGCACTCAGTGTCGCCCCCACGGTCCGGTTGCAGTTCTGGATCGAGGCAAAAAGGTTGGTGGAGTGTTTCTGCTCGAGCGCAGGCATTGACGTTTCGATAAGCTCCTGGTCGATACTCATGGAAAAATCGTGGTGCTGCTTATCGGTGCAATAGAGCGAGCCGTCCTTTGGTACGGTGGGTATCGAAAGTACTTTTGAGAAATCGAGACCCCGGGCTTTCCAGTGTTCGATCGCATCATTGACTTCCAGTGTATCGACACGGCCGACCATTTCATCGACCGTCCGGAATCCGAGCTGCGCCATGATTTCACGAACATCGTTTGCGACGAATTTCATGAAATTGACCAGATATTCCGGTTTGCCGGAAAACCGTTTTCTCAGTTCAGGGTCCTGAGTGGCAACCCCGACCGGGCAGGTGTTCAGATGGCATTTTCTCATCATGACACAGCCCATACATACCAGCGACATGGTGCCGAACCCGAATTCTTCCGCACCAAGCAGTGTTGCAACGACAACATCCCTGCCGGTCAAAAGCTTGCCGTCTGTCTGCACCCGGATACGGCTTCGAAGCCGGTTGAGGACAAGTGTCTGCTGGGTTTCGGCCAGGCCGATTTCCCAGGGAGCACCGGCGTGCTTAATTGATGATATGGGTGAAGCTCCCGTGCCACCGTCATGACCGCTGATCAAGACCATGTCGGCTTTACCTTTGGCGACTCCTGCGGCAATGGTGCCGACGCCGACTTCGGAGACGAGTTTAACTGATACCCGTGCCTCGGGATTGGCGTTTTTCAAATCAAATATCAATTGCGCAAGATCTTCGATAGAGTAAATGTCATGATGAGGCGGCGGTGAGATCAGCATGACACCGGGAGTCGAATGACGGACTTTTGCGATTATCTCGTTTACCTTGTGTCCCGGCAACTGACCACCCTCACCTGGTTTCGCTCCCTGAGCCATTTTTATCTGAAGCTCTCTGGCGCTGACCACGTAGGCGCTGTTGACTCCGAAACGGCCCGAGGCGACCTGTTTGACCATGCTGTTTTTGTTGTCGCCGTTGGGAAGGGGTTTGAAACGCTCTTCATCTTCGCCCCCCTCACCCGAATTACTCGCCGCGCCCAGGCGGTTCATGGCTATCGCTATGGTCTCATGGGCTTCCTTGCTGATCGAACCGAAAGACATGGCCGAGCTGACAAAACGCTTGACAATTGAATCTGCAGACTCAACTTCTTCGAGAGCTATCGGCTCCTGTTTTTTGAACCGGAACAGCCCGCGGAGTGTGCAGAGGCTTTTTTCCGCGTGATTAACCCGGTCTGCATAGGATTTATATGCTGTATAATCGTTTTCCCTGATCGCCTGGTGAATCAGCGTGACGGCCTCCGGGCTGATAAGATGGCGTTCGGAAAAACGGCGGTAATGGATGTTGCCGCCCGAGTTGAGTTGACGGGGATCGGTGTCGGCAAGGGTAAAGGATTGCCGGTGACGTTCCAGTGTTTCCCGGGCAATCTGTTCGATCCCGATACCTTCAATACGGGAGGGTGTTCCGGGAAAGAAGCGGCTTACAATGTCAGTGTTAAGGCCGACCGCTTCGAAAACCTGAGCCCCCCGGTAACTACGGATCGTGGAAATACCCATTTTCGACATTATTTTCAGAAGGCCCTTTTTGATAGCCGTGATATAATTATCGATTGCCGTTTCCAGCTTCAGGTCGTCGGGAAACCATCCTTCCCTTTTAAGCTGGGCGACGCACTCGAAGGCAAGCCAGGGATTAACCGCACTTGCACCGAATCCGATCAGGGTGGCGAAATGCATGACTTCTCTGGCCTCGCCGGTTTCGACCACCAGGCCGGTCAACTGTCGTTTTCCGCATTTTACCAGGTGATGATGGACTGCTGAAACGGCGAGCAGCGCAGGCACCGGGATGTTATCTTTGTCAATGTCACGGTCGCTGAGAATAATCAGTGAATAGCCATCATCGACGCTCCGTTCCGCCCGGGTGCAGATGTTTTCCACCGCCTTGTTCAGATCCCAGTGGTTGTCGTTTTCCGGTGCGCACATCGAGATTACCGTTCCCCTGAACCCGTCTTCATCAACCGATTTGAGTTTTTCGATATCTTCGTTGATTATGATGGGGTGGGGGAGTTTGAGTTGCCGGCAGTGCATTGCGGTTTCATCGAGCAGGTTCTGTTCTTTACCGATAAAACTCATGAGCGACATGACCTGGTTTTCACGATAGGGATCGATAGGTGGGTTTGTCACCTGGGCAAAGAGCTGTTTGAAATAGTTGTACAGAAGTTGCGGACGGTGCGATAACACCGCTAAGGGGGCGTCGTTGCCCATGGAGCCGACCGGTTCCTGTCCGTTAATGGCCATGGGAGAAATAATCATTGAGAGGTCTTCGAGCGTATAGCCGAAAATTTTCTGTTCGGTTGCATTATTGTTGTCGGCATGGGGGATCGGGCCGGGGGGTTGAAAGAGGCCCCGGAGCTCGATCCGGTTGCTTTCGAGCCACCGGCGGTATGGTTTCTGCCTCGACACCGAAGCTTTTATTTCGTTGTCGTAAAGGATCCGTCCTTTTTTTGTGTCAACCAGAAGCATCTTTCCGGGGGCGAGCCGTCCTTTCTGAAGGATATCTTCTGCGGGAACCGGGAGCACACCGACCTCGGATGCCATGATAACACGGCCGCTTTTGGTCACCACGAACCGTGCCGGCCGGAGGCCGTTTCTGTCGAGAGAGGCGCCGACTTTGGTGCCGTCGGTGAAAACCAGCGCCGCAGGACCATCCCAGGGTTCCATAATCGCAGCATGATATTCATAGAATGCACGCTTGTCCTGACTGATATGATACTTGGGGCCAAAGGCCTCGGGAACCATCATCATCACCGAATGCTCGATCGATCTTCCGCTGTGAGAAAGAAGTTCGAAAACATTGTCGAATATGGCCGAATCGCTCGATGTCGGATCGATAATGGGAAGAAGCTTATCGATATCATCGCCGTAGAGTTTCGATTGGAGGGTTGTTTCCCGGGCATTCATTTTATTGATATTCCCCCGGAGTGTGTTGATTTCCCCGTTGTGGGCCAGATATCTGAAAGGCTGGGCCAGGGGCCACGATGGAAAGGTATTGGTGCTGTAGCGCTGGTGGACAAGTGCAAAGGCGCTTTGAACGTCCTTGTTTCTGAGATCGGGGAAAAAGTCCTCGAACTGGGGGGCGACAAAGAGCCCCTTATAGGTGATTGTCTTGCAGGAGAGCGATGAAACATAAAAATCTTCGATCGAGAATCCCTGCTCACCCGCGGCCTTTTCCAGGCACCGGCGCACAACATAGAGTTTCCGTTCGAGATTGTCGTCGGTACGCTTTTTCAGCGCGATAAAGAGCTGCTTCATGAAAGGCATGCTTTCCCGGGCCATTTCACCGAGGCAGTCGGGGTTGATCGGAATGTCACGCCATCCGAGAACATAACCGCCCTCCTGGCCGACAGTTGTTTCGATCAGTTCGCATGCCCTTTTGCGATCATCGTCTTTTTGAGGAAGGAAAAGCATGCCGACACCATAGGCGCCTTCCCCGGGCAGTTTGAAATTAAGTCGATGAGCTTCTTCCTGAAAAAACAGATGAGGTATCTGGATTAAAAGCCCGGCACCGTCACCGGTTTTACTGTCTCCGCCGATCGCTCCGCGATGGACAAGATTCTTCAGAATGGTAATACCGTCGGCAACGATCTGATGTGATTGCTGGCCATTGACATTGACGACAAATCCGACGCCGCAATTGTCATGCTCGAATGCCGGATCATATAATCCCCGGGCTGGTTGTCTCATGATAGGAAATACCTTTCGTTCTGTACGATTATTCTTTTATATATTTCATTTTGCATAATATATCTGGAATCGGTCTTTTCACGCTTTTTACTCCCGGTCAATATAGCATACTCCTTCCTGGGTCAGTGCGTTAACATTGAGGCATATATTGCGTTTGCTGTCGAAGTTTTCAAAGTCGATCACCCTGATACATTCACTCCACGATGCCGCATCGGGCAGCAATTCGGGAAAACGGTTCGGGGACGACATGAGAAAGTTTTCGTTGAATCTATGACCTTCACGTTTGGGATAGATCGCCAGGTAGAGCATGTCCATTTCGACCAGATCGTTAAAAAAATGGGTTCCCAGCGAGACATCCGGAATCAGTCCTTCATGCATAAACGCCAGTTCGCAGAGCACCGATACGGTGTTGATATCGGTAAAGGAGACAGGCACACCGAGTGAGGGCGATGTCGTTCCCCACCGTCCGGGACCGATAAGCGCGATTGTTTTTTGCACCGAATTATTTTTTTCGTGCAGATGGGTCAGTTTGCCGATAACCCGGGCAAGTGAATACCGTTCGTTCATGGAGAGACTGGTGTAGTGTGAGGGAACCACATAGACCAGGCGTTCGATTGTATCGGAGATACTGTTGCCGATAATGGGGCCCCTGGTTTGAAAGATGATATTCTTCATGGCGATTTTGCCCGGTGATTCAACGGTCCGGAATTCGCCTTTTACCTGAAAGGGCCTGCACTGGACAAGATTTATCCGGTATAAATTTTCTTCAACAAAGTTTGCCGTAAATTCGATATCCACCGGATAGTTGTATGCTTTCTGGAGTATCTGAAGCATGGAGCGCATATCCGAAACAAAATCGGTCTGTTTCAGAAGTTTATCGAAGGTAAGGACATAGGAAAAGACAGTGCTCATTTTATGTTCCCGTGCCCGTCGCTCCATTTCTTCATCCCGCGATGCAAAAATATCGAGCGGGAGATCGCTTGCGTTTTGAGCGACATTTTCGAAATCATGGGAAATATGCCGATTTTCTTTTAAATCCAGCACATCGACTCTCCGTTGGGCATATTTTCGCACCTGATCAAAATTGGATTCAGGTCTTTTGTCGGGCGCGTTCAACGCGACAATCCTGGTATAATCGTCATCCACCCTGTCGACCGCATGGGTCCCCAATCCGAATACCAGGCGAAGCATTCCTTTTCCGGGATCGATATCCGGTGACCAGGCATAGGGATTAAAGGAGAATCCGACACCGGCGACATGGGGGTAATAGAATGTCCCGTTGATATCGCCCGAAACACGCTGCACAAGAAGGGCCATCTGTTCATCCTGGTCCAGGAGTCCCCAATGTTTCCGGTAGGCCAGCGCCTCTTTTCGCATGGTGCTGGCATAGACTGTCCGTACTGCATCCATGAATTCTTCGAGGCGATCGGGTGGGGATCCCTGGTTTGCGCAGAACACGCTTTCGTACTTTCCTGAAAAGGCATTCCCATAGGCATCTTCCAGAAGACTGCTCGAGCGGACAATGATCGGTGACTGGCCGAAATAGTCGAGCATATTGCTGAACTGGGCCTTGATATCATCGGGGAAAGTTCCCGAGAGGATTTTCCGTTGAACATCCTCGGAGCCGTCGAGTATCTCACCGGAGAGTTTCAGCTTTCGCCGCAGCCACCAGCATCCGTTGGTTATCAGGTACGAGTAAAAGAGGTCGGATCCGATAAAGAACGAATCGTGGGTTTCGAGAATTTCTTTCCACCGGGGATCGTTTTTCCTGAGGATCGCCCGTGCCAGAAGCATGCCCACCGATTTACCGCCGATCAGGCCGGTGCCGATCATCCGTTTGCCGATTTCCACCAGATCGATAAGATCGAAATGTTGCTGTGCCAGTTCTAAAAGGCGGTTGTCGCGGGTAATGGCCATTCGAAGCAGGCGGTCGCGCAGAATTTTTGCTTCGCGGTAGGCCTGGTCATTATCGGGGCCTTGTTGAAGACACTCCCGTGCCTGGCCGAAAGTCCGGGTCCAGACATCTAAATTCTGAAAGCTGAAATCGAGCCAGTCCTGGGAGATTGAACCCATGATCTCGGCAATACCCGTGCTGCCGGTTACCGGCCTGAATTTATCACCATGCCGGGCATGGAGCATAAACATGGTCGGTGAATACCGTTTCCACACTTTCAGGGGGTGGATATATATCGTTCCTTTATTGCAGTACACATCGAGTACCACCTGAGCGGTCGTATGAATGGCCTGGGTGGCGACAGTCATATGATGATCCCGCTGGAGCGCAAAATAGGTGGCGGTTTTAAAATCGTAGAGATAGGGGCAGGTGAGCATAAAGAAATTACCGAGCATTCGGTCGCTGTACCAGTCCACCGATAATTCCGAAAGGCTGTCGAAGACATAACATGCGCCGAGCCCCTGGCGTTCGATAACATCAAAAATCTCGGAAATGAAGGTCTCGAACCCGTCTTCGGGGTGGAGCTGATGAATTTCCGCTTTTACATCCTCGGGCAGAAGCCATGGATGGTCTGCAAATCTGAAATAAATAAGGCTCCGGTTTTCCCGATTGGCCTGATAGCAGAAGGGATGAACAAAGGGGATGTAATCGTCGATATTATCGACCTGGAAAACTATATTGTCTCCGGGCAATACGCCGTGAATGGTTTGATCGAGTCCTTTGAGGCCGGTGCTCATCGATGTGTGAACTTTTTTTAATGGCTGCATTATAACCCAGATACCTTGAATGAAAACCCATACTTATGGAGCCGCGGCCGGAGGCAGGCTTGTTAAAGTAGTATTTTCAGTGATGCTGCTTTTTGTTTTCCTTGTGATTACGATTGTGGCATGTCGTTATTACGGGTTCGACACATAAATGTGTCGCAACAACCATGCCAACACTTATATTGAACATGAACAAGTGTAAAAAGCCGTTGCGACACAAAAATGTATTTCAGGGGTGTTATTGCTACATTTTTGTGCTTCTATGTGCTGCGGTTGCTCTATCGATAGTGATTGGGAATGCCTGAAACAGTCAAAAAACGGTATTACAAACATAATATAATATAGAATAATACATATATTTTATTTTTTTCGGAATTTCTCTTTTTGGCATATTAATTGCGCACATAAAGATCTTCAAAAAGAAAAGAGCATTTTTGTACAACTTAACAAAGGATCAGATATGACTCCCTGCAAAACTACCAAAGATGTCTTTGCCCTCATTAAGAGCGAAGAGGTACAAGTCGTAGACCTCAGATTCATGGATTTTCCCGGTTTATGGCAGCATTTTTCAATACCGGTTTCCGAGCTCGATGAGGATACTTTCGAGAAGGGGCTTGGTTTTGACGGTTCAAGTATTCGGGGATGGCAGGCTATTAATGAATCGGACATGCTGGTACGTCCTGTAGCAGAGACTGCATTTATCGATCCTTTCATGGTCCATAAGACCCTTGTGATGGTCTGTAATATTTGCGATCCGATTACCGGCGAAGACTACACCCGTGATCCGAGAAACATTGCTCGCAAAGCAGAGAACTATCTGAAAACAACCGGTATTGGTGACACCGCCTATCTTGGACCTGAAGCAGAGTTCTTTATTTTTGATGATGTCCGGTTTGATCAGACCTGTAACTCCGGCTACTATTTCCTCGATTCCTTTGAAGGGCGCTGGAATACCGGCCGTGAAGAGTTTCTCGATGAATCGGGGCTTTCTCATAATCTGGCGTACAAACCGCGGTATAAAGAAGGGTATTTTCCGGTACCGCCAACCGATAGTCTCCAGGATATCCGCAGTGAGATGATGCTTTCACTTATCAATACCGGTGTACCGATCGAATGTCAACACCACGAAGTTGCCACCGGTGGACAGGCCGAAATCGATATCCGCTTTGCCCCGCTGGTAGTCATGGGTGACCATCTTCTGAAATACAAATATATCATTAAAAACGTTGCCAGAAAACATGGCAAAAGCGTCACATTCATGCCTAAACCGCTTTTTAACGATAACGGTACGGGAATGCACACCCATCTGTCGATCTGGAAAGGGGATACGAACCTCTTTGCCGGTGACGGCTATGCCGGTATGTCACAGGATGCCATGTATGCAATCGGTGGAATTCTAAAACATGCACCGTCGTTGCTTGCTTTTACCAATCCGACTACCAACAGCTACAAACGGCTGGTACCGGGTTTTGAAGCACCGGTGAATCTTGCATACTCAAGCAGAAACAGGAGTGCGGCGGTCCGTATCCCGATGTACTCGACATCGGCCAAGGCAAAACGGCTTGAATTCCGTTGCCCGGATCCAAGCTGCAATCCCTATATCGCCATGTCGGCCCTGCTTATGGCTGCCCTTGACGGTATTCAAAACAAAATCGATCCGGGAGAACCGCTCGATAAGGATATCTACGATCTTCCGCCGGAAGAACTCGCAAAGGTCCCCACAACACCGGGATCATTAAGAGAAGCACTGAATGCACTGGAAAAAGATAACGAATATCTTCTCAAGGGTGATGTCTTTACTCCTGATGTTGTCGAGACATGGATCGATTATAAAATGACCCATGAAGTACAGGCTATCGATCTCAGGCCGCATCCGTGGGAGTTTGCTCTCTACTATGATATTTAAAAATTTCTATTTTATTTAATGGTTGCTGCTTGCAGGGGACTCCCGGACTTTTTGACTGGTGGGTCCCCTGTTGCTTTAAGAAGAGGATAAACGATCAGGAGAATGATTACAACAAAGGAGGCATATGTGAAATGCCTCTGCAATACTCGGTATGGTTCGTACATCGTAATCATTCCCGGATTCATTGAGTACCTGCGGCAAATAATCGCTTATCCCCTTCGCTCAATCGTGTTGATATTGCACAAACCAGCGGAGAGGTGATATTTTATGGTGATACAATATTGTGTCGGGTGTTTTCGAAATATGAATAATCCCTTTTAGTTGGACAAATAAATAAAAAGGGACAACAAAAATGGTTATAAAAGAAATAAATTCGGATCTTAGTTTTAATGGTGTCTCGGTACTTTACCATATTGCCCGTGTATTGGGTGCGGGTGGTGATCTTGAGAAGATAATGGTTAATGTCTTGGAAATTCTCGAGATTCATGCGGGTATGAACCGGGGCATGATTACCATATTGAGTAAGGACAACACCGAATTAATTCTCGATGTTGCCCATGGGATTTCCGAGCCCGACCGCCGGCGGGGCAGGTACCGCCCGGGTGAAGGGGTGACCGGCAAAGTTCTTCAGAGCGGCAAACCGATTGTTATTCCGAAATTAAAAGATGAGCCTGCATTTTTAGACAGGACCGGCGCGCGGAGTAACCTTGAAAGCTCGAATATCGCCTTTCTCTGTGTTCCGGTTAAGGCCAAAGGAAATGTTATCGGAACACTGTCGGTCGACCGGGTGACCAACGGCAACAAAGACAAGCTCGAGAACGAGCTTGATTTTTTAGAGGCGGTGGGTGATCTGGTCTCGCAACTGGTTTTGGAGCGCCGGGAAAGCAATGAACGGATTTCGGAGCTTGAAAAGGAGAATCTGGAACTCCGCAGGTCGCTCGAAGACATGGGACGGCCCCGTGAGATGATCGGGAACAGCAGTACCATGCGTGAGGTTTTCCGTCAGATCGCTCAGGTATCGTCATCACCAACAACGGTACTTATCTGCGGTGACACGGGGACCGGCAAGGAGCTGGTTGCCCGGGCAATTCACCAGAAAAGCCCGCGAAAAGACGGCCATTTCATTGCCGTAAACTGTGCATCGCTTCCCGAATCGCTTTTAGAAAGTGAACTTTTCGGCCACGAAAAAGGCTCCTTTACCGGCGCCGTTTCCCGTCGGATCGGACGCTTTGAGGCTGCGAACAATGGTACGCTGTTTCTCGATGAAATCGGTGAGATGACCCCGAGTGCCCAGAGCAGGCTCCTGCGGGCAATCCAGGAAAAGGAGATACAGCGGGTAGGCGGCCTCGATTCGGTAAAAGTCAATGTCCGTCTGATATGCGCAACCAACAGGGACCTCGAAAATGACGTCAAAGAGGGGGTTTTCCGTGAAGACCTCTATTATCGGGTCAATGTTTTTACCATTGTGCTGCCGCCTCTCCGGAACCGGGGCGCTGACATTCTCCTTCTGGCAGATCATTTTGCTAAAAAATACAGCACTATCCATTCCAAAAAGATCAGCCGTATATCAACGCCGGCAATCGATATGCTGTCTTCATATCACTGGCCGGGAAATGTCAGAGAACTGGAAAATGTCATGGAACGGGCGGTCCTGGTAGCGGGATCAAACAGCGTTGAAGGTCATGACCTTCCGCCAACACTCCAGATGAAAGAAATGGGAGCCGAAACCGGAGGAATCAGAAACACCTTTAACAACCTGGTCGCTGCCTACGAAAAGGAGCTTATCGTGGATGCTCTTAAAGATGCCCGGGGAAATCAGACCGAAGCCGCTAAAATCCTTGGAACCACCAAGCGGATAATCCAATACAAAATTACCAAGTACAAAATCGATTACCAGCGGTTCAGGCACTAGGGGAGGGACGAAGAGCGCTGGTTGAAAAGTTGAAAGCGCTGCACTGAGCTGGTACACTGAGCCTGCAGAATGGTCGAAGGGCTGCCGAAGTCTCGAAGGATCGTCAATTTCCTTTCCCCTCAATCCGCCGATGAAGCCGCCACTCGTTTGATCCATAGCCGCTGGATTTCTTCGTTGTCGTTTTGGCGGACTTTATAGATTTCAAAGAGTATGGTATCGATTGTGACGACTTCACCCGCTTGTATTTCAGGACCAACATCAACAAAATAGGGCATAGTATCATCGTAGTAATAGAGCCTGATGATTTCTTCTGCCCTTTTCATTGTTTTATCCAATTGCCTCAGATCCTTCTTCACCGGTCCGTATCCGGATACACTGGGGAAGGTCCAAAACGAAAATTTTTCCATCACCGATATTCCCGGTCCTGGCACCCTCGATAATTGCGTCGATAGTGGGTTTTACAAATTGCTCGTTTACGGCAATTTCGAGACGGATCTTTTTCAAAAGATTGACTTCAAAGATATTGCCCCGATAACTCTCGGTGTAGCCAGCCTGCTGGCCAGCGCCGATAACATTGGTAACGGTCATTTTATGAACCTGTGCATCGAAAAGCGCCTTTTTAACATCAGGTAATTTTGTCGGTTGTATTACTGCTATGATCAATTTCATATATACTGCTCCTTAATAAATAGTTACCGGTCGAAGGGTAACGGATCTGAAATTTAATACTATCATTTTGAACAACGAGATACACATTTGGAATTTGTCCATATTAGTTTTCAGTAGTAAAGATCTGAAATCCATTGTAGGCTTCCATGCCCATCTCGCCAATATCCAGTCCGCCGATTTCCTCTTCTCTGGTTACCCGCAACCCCACAGTAGCTTTGATAATAGACCAGAAGATCAGGGAGAGAACAAAGGCGGGAAGGCCGACGCCGATTATGCCGAGAGCCTGGATACCGAGTTGTGTTGCACCGCCACCGTAAAAGAGGCCGGTGACGCCGTCGATATAGCCGTTTACCGCAAAGAGGCCGACAGCGAGGGTTCCCCAGATGCCGTTAACGAGGTGAACGGCCAGCGCTCCGACAGGATCGTCGATATGCAGTTTATCAAAAAACAGTACGGCAAGCACGACCAGGGTACCGGCAATGAGTCCGATGATTATCGATCCGGTGGGGTTTACAACAGCACAGGGAGCGGTAATAGCCACCAGGCCGGCAAGACAACCGTTGATAATCATTGATAGATCGGGTTTGCCGCTTATTATCCAGGCGGTTGTCATGGCTGAAACAATTCCTGCGCATGATGCCAGTGCGGTGGTAAGCGCGATACGGGGGACATTGCCGTTGAGGGCAAGCTCACTTCCCGGATTAAACCCGAACCATCCGAGCCACAGAATAAACCCGCCCAGCGTGGCAAGGGGGATGGAATGACCCAAAATTGCCTTGGTGCTGCCATCGTGGTTGTATTTACCGATCCGTGCGCCAAGGAGCAAAACTCCGGCCAGCGCAGCCCAACCGCCAACAGAATGAACAACGGTAGAACCGGCAAAATCGTGAAATCCCAGTCCGGAAAGCCATCCGCCGCCCCATACCCAATGGCCACCCAGAGGATAGATGAACGCAACCATCAGGGTTCCAAAAAGTAAAAAGGCATTGAATTTGATCCGTTCGGCAACCGCACCGGATATAATCGAGCATCCTGCCGCGGCAAAGGCAACCTGGAAAAAGAAAAAGGCAAAGACCGGTAAATTGGGAGCAGGATTATTTGCCGTTTCACCAACAAAAAACGAATTTGTACCGATCAGTCCTTCACCCGCGCCGAACATGATTCCATAGCCGAGTGCCCAGAAAGCAAGCGTTGCTATTGCAAAGACCGTAAAGTTTTTACCCAGAATATTGGTTGCATTTTTAGCCCGGCAGAACCCGGTCTCGACAAATGCAAAACCGGCATTCATAAAAAAGACCAGAAAGGCGGCAACGAGGATCCAGAGCGTGTCGATCAGATTGATCTCTGAACCATCAGCGGCAAAAAGCGGCGATACGGCCGCGCCGGTGAGAATGAGAAAAAGAACAGGTACTTTTGCAGAAAACTTCATAGAAAAACTCCTTGATAAGCACAATGAAAAAGGAACTGCGCACAATTCGATCAAGGTAGAATGCAATCACAATGCCAAATAAAACAGCCTTATACATTGTTAAATGAGCATTGACAGGTTAGTGGCTGTACATTATCGTGTTATGCCGGGAATGGCGGCACGAAATTGTGTCGAAGGTCGAGGGGTGAAGGTCGAAAATTGAAAGTCGAAGGAGAAGGTTTTTGGCCCCTAGAGTCTGTGCGTTTCTTACTGAATTTTTGCCGGGCCCAGCATATGTCCCGCTTTGTGGGAAACCTTTAAATAGGCTTGATACGGAAAAGTATCATGGAAAATCCCCTCAGGAACAGGACATGGGCATGGCAAAATAGGTATATTTATTGCATTGCTTAGTTGAAGTATTATGATACGAAAAAAGAATCATATTCAGTTTCTTTGTGATTTTGGTGAGCTGAACTGGGCTTTTTCGGAAGGTTCTACGGTCGAGACCTTTTTGCAGAAGACAGTTGAGATGGTCGCTGCGCATACGAGTGCGGAAGTATGTTCGGTGTATCTTTTCGATGCTCTCGATGAAGTTCTTACCCTGAAGGCCACTGTCGGGCTTAATCGTAAAATGATCGATACGGTTAAGTTGCGGCTGGGTGAAGGTATAACCGGACTTGCGCTTAAGGAGCTTCGTGCACTGAGCGTAAAATCCGGCGAGGAACACCCCAATTTCCGATTGTTCAAAGGGCTCGATGAAGAGCGGTTTAAATCATTTTTAGCCGTTCCCATTCTCCGGGGCATTAAAAAAATCGGCGTACTGGTTATACAGCGGGAGAACAATGAAGGTTTTACCCATAATGAACTCGCTACCATGCAGGCGGTATCGAATCAACTGGCATCGAGTATCGAAAATGCTCAGCTTATCCTCGAAATAACGGAACACCATGTTCCCAACAAGGTAATACATCATCCGATAACACAAAAGTTCATTAAAGGTCAGGGTGCGAGTCTGGGGTTTGCCTACGGGCCCTCCCTGGTGGTTGACCGCAAGGTTTCACTTAAAAAGATATCCCAAGTAAAGCCGGATACCACGCTTACCCTTGAAGACTTTCAGCATGCTCTCTCAGAAACCGCTTCCCAGCTTCGGTTGCTTCAGGACCAGGTTGAAGAACGGCTGTCGGATATGGCATCAATGATTTTCTCGGCCCATCTGCTTTTATTGAAAGACAGGTTTTTTGTGGGCAAGATGGAAATACTGATTTCAAAGGGACTTTCGCCCCCCGATGCCGTTGCCGGAGTGGCGCAGGAATATATTCATGCCTTTGAGGAAAAGGAAGATCTCTACCTTCGGGAGAAGGCGCATGATGTTCTTGATCTGTCCTTGCGCATTCTCAGCAATTTAAGCGGCAAAAAGTATGGATTGTCGAGTGCACACAAAAAAGTTGTTATTGCCGAAACACTGCTTCCCTCGGAGATGCTGATCCTTGCTGCAGAGGGGGCCCTGGGAGCGGTTGTTGTTTCCGAAAGTGCAACATCCCACATGTCAATACTCTCCCGCTCTCTGAAAATCCCGCTGATTATCTGCGATGAACCCGGTTTGCTCGATATGCCCGACAATACGCTGTTGCTGCTCGATGCCGGTGTTGGAAATGTCTATATCGATCCGGATGATCCGGTGGTTGATACCTTTATGCAGCAGCATGCGGCGCGGGAAGAGAGCAAAAAAATCCGCGGCAAAGCAAAATCAAAAACGATTACCCGGGACAAACAGCAGATCGACCTTCTGGCAAATATCAACCTTCTTGCCGATATCCGCAACGCCCGGGAGATGAATGTCGCCGGAATCGGGCTTTATAGAACAGAGTTCCCCTTCATGATCCGCTCTACCTTTCCTACCGAGGAAGAACAGTTGATGATATACCGTCGGGTAGCGGAGAAAATGGAAAACAGGATACTGACATTTCGCACTCTCGATATCGGAGGCGACAAGGTACTTTCATATTTTAATAATTTCAAAGAAAACAATCCCTTTCTGGGAATGCGCTCGATCCGTTTCATCCTCAGAAACAGAGATATTTTCAAGCAGCAGATCCGAGCGATCCTCCGGGCAGCGAAGGGAACCGGGCTCCATATCATGTTTCCCATGATATCATCGCTGGATGAATTCGAATCGGCCCGGGAACTGGTTACCACCTGCCTCGAAGATCTGAAAAATGAAGGGGATGTCTATCATGAATCACCCCGCATCGGCATGATGGTCGAGCTGCCGTCGGTGGTGGATATAATCGATGACTTTGCCGGGATTGCCGATTTCTTTTCGATCGGCACCAATGATTTTATCCAATACATGCTGGCGGTCGATCGGACTAATATCAAAGTGGCCCACCTTTACAAACCCCATCATCCGTCGGTACTGCGCGCCCTTGCCAAAATCGCCCGGGCCGGGAAAGCGAAAAACAAAATTGTATCGGTCTGCGGAGAGATGGCCCACAGTGAAGAATATGTCACGTTCCTTATCGGTATCGGCATTACACGCCTGAGCATGGACCCCCTATTCATCCCCCGGATCCAGGAACATATACGGAAAGTCTCTCTACCCGAAGCGGTCGAGTATGCAGAAACCCTGCTGGGATACTCTTCGCTGAAAGATATCGAGCGGTATATCGGGGAGTATAAAGACGGATTGAATGAAGGTCGAAAGTAGAAGTTCTAAGCTCGGAAGTCGCAAGCGATGCACTGAGCTGGTATACTGAACGTGATCGAAGTGCTGTCGGTGTGTTGAATGTTGAAACGCAGCACTTTTTGCTTACCCTGCCCTCTCCCTCAACCTGAAAAAAGGGCACACCCTGCACTGCAGGCCGTGCCCCTATCAAGGAGTTGTGGAAAAAATCAGCCTATGGCTGAAGAGCCTTCCTCACCGGTACGTATCCGGATGCATTGAGGGAGATCCTGGATAAAGATTTTGCCGTCACCGATATTGCCGGTGCGTGCACCTTTAATAATGGCATCAAGAGTTTTTTGAACAAAATCATCATTGACCGCAATTTCGAGGCGGATTTTTTTCAACAGGTTTACTTCAAAGATATTGCCCCGATAGCTTTCGGTGTATCCGGCCTGTTGACCGGCTCCGATCACATTGGTGACCGTCATCTTGTGTACTTCGGCATCCAGAAGCGCTTTTTTGACATCAGGCAACTTCTGGGGCTGAATAATCGCTATTATCAGTTTCATATATGTTTTCTCCTTTGAAAGAATTGCCGGTTACAGAATCAGGACTCAGCTTTCCGTAGTAAATATCTGGAATCCACTGTAGGCTTCCATACCGTGTTCACCGATATCCAACCCACTGAGTTCTTCTTCTTTTTTGACGCGCAGGCCGACCGTATGCTTAATTACAAGAAACATGACCATTGCTAAACCGAACGCCCAGAGAAATACCGCGCCGATTCCGGTGAGTTGAACAAGGACCGGTTTTAATCCACCACCGAAAAAGAGGCCGGCATTACCACCGTATGCTTCTTCGGCAAAGAGTCCGGCAGCGAGGGTTCCCCAGGCGCCGCAGACACCGTGAACACTGACCGCACCGACTGGATCATCGATTTTTAGGGTCTTATCGATAAACAGAACCGCAATCACCACAAGGATACCGGCGACAAGACCGATAATGACCGCACTGAACGGCGAGACATCCGCACAGGGAGCAGTAATACCCACCAGTCCTGCGAGCACGCCGTTGAGCGCCATGGAACCATCTGGTTTACCGATGATAATCCATGCGGTAAGCATTGCAGCAACAGCGCCGGCAGCCGCGGCAAGATTGGTGGTCACGGCAATCCGTCCGATGCTCATATCCGCCGTCGTAGTCGAACCGGGGTTAAACCCGAACCATCCGAACCAGAGAATAAATACGCCCAGTGCCGCAAGGGGGATATTATGGCCGGGAATCGCTCTCGATTTACCATCAGCGGTATACTTCCCGGTCCGTGAACCTAAAACGATCGCTCCTGCAAGAGCACACCATCCGCCAACACTGTGAACAACGGTGGAGCCGGCAAAGTCGATAAAGCCCATTTTCTCAAGCCAACCTTCGCCATTGAAAAGACTTCCCCAGGCCCAGTGTCCCGAGATGGGGTAGATAACTGCGCTGATCAGGATACTGTAAATAAGATAGCTGGTAAACTTTGTCCGTTCGGCCATAGCGCCCGAGACAATGGTCGCAGCGGTTGCCGCAAAGACAGTCTGGAACATGAAAAAGACCAACGCCCACTCCCATCCTTCCTTGCCCGGAGTGGCATCAGACAGAAAAAACCCGGTGGTGCCGATAAAATGACCGGCAGTAGCCCCGAACATCAGGGCAAAACCGATCACCCAGTATCCCAGCGAACCGATTGAAAAGTCCATCAGGTTTTTCATCATGATATTCACTGCATTCTTTGCACGGGTAAATCCGCTCTCGACCATTGCAAATCCTGCCTGCATAAAGAATACCAGTATCGCAGCAATAAGTGTCCAGAGCATGTTGCCGTGTTCCTGCGGCATAGCGGCTACTTCCTCGGCAAGCACAGGATATGCCGCCCCGATAAGAAGAATGCCTGGTATACAATTTTTTATTCGCATTTTTTCCTCCTCTGATCCTTAAAATGTCACAATTATTTCCGAACCAAGGCCATAACTCAGATCATCAGTTTCACCATCACCATCACCATCACCAAGCGGTGCGACAACCTGCCCCCATATCCACCATTCAACGCCGTCGGCAGGATAGACATACAGTGTCGGTACTACCCAGAATGATCCGGCGTCACTGAACTCATCCAGATCGGTGGTATGAATTTCGAGCGGTAGTCCTGCAGCAAGGACATCGGTAAAGGCATGTCCCGGCTCGATATAAGCATAGAATTCATCCTCCACAAAATTCGCTCCAGTCGAATCGGGATCGATAAAGGTATAGACGCTCATTGCCGTGCTGAAATCACCGGCTGTAAATACCGGTTCGAAGAGCAGGGTGTAGGCGGTAGAACGCTCTTCACCAGGGAGATTCTGCAAACCTAAATCGAATTTCAACGAAATCATCTCGCCAATCGAACCCAGGTATTCCAGTCCGGCAAAGAGCATTGAGCCTGTCTTGAATTGTTCATAAATACTTCCTCGGACTCCATAGTAGAGTGAAAGGCTGTTTTCTTCACCAAAGGCAAGTGAGGTAATACCCACAAGATCGCCCACCTGATTGATATCTGCCGAACCGGCGAGAATACTCTGCGTAAGCGCCTCGTTCCCAAAAGAATAGCCGACACCGCGGGTAAAGCTCTCTTCGGTGATCATGCTGAGCCGTTTGTAGAAATAGTAGTTGAATCCACCGAACTGATAGACAAGGTCACCCACCGTGAACGTGCCGATCGGGCTCTCGTAAGATATCGAGACACCGTCGAACGTAATCGCTACCCACCGGGAATAATCTTCGGTAATCTCGAAGGTATCATTGGCCAACTCATACACGGAAACATCTTCACCACCGGGTAATCCCATACCTGCCGGAATGGTTCCACTGGCAACTGTTGCACAGACCGAAGCACTCACTTTATCGGAAAACCGGATCGCCATGCTCAGATCGAGTTCATCGTTGCTGAAAAAGTTTCCGGAAAAGTCGGTCCAGACATCCGAATCAAGATAACCGCTGAAAGAGACCTTTTCGTGGTCATCAGCGTGGACAAGGGTGAGGCTCGTTACTAAAACGGCGCCAAGTAAGGTAATGAATTTGTGCATACTGCACCTCCTTATGAGAAATGAATGAAATGGTGTATTTTTTTCCTTGTGCCGATTTATGCACATGCAGGGTTGGAATGCAATGGATGTGCCATTAAGTGAGCCTTTACCTTATATATAAAAGGAAGGTGTTGCCGACCAACCGAAAGCATAACATATTCGTTTCGAATAAGACGGCGCAGTACAAATTTGTGCTTTTTGGGGTGGGAGAGGGAGGTGAAGTATTTTGGGGAGGTGGAGTGAAGAAAAGATGGAAGACGAGGATTGATATTGTTGTCGATCCCTATACCCTATACTCAAAAAACATGAAATCTGAGATGTTTAAAACATGAGACTATCACCAGAACACATAAAGTCCTCCTGTGGATCGGTTGTTGATGCTTTTATCCGGAACCATCTTGAGCGGCTGGATGAGCGGTATTTCAACCGGTTTGAGGAGTATCAGATTGCGGGTCATATTACTGCCCTTTCCCGGGTGAAAAGCGATCATCCGGTGGAGGTGCTTTTCGACCGGTTCGGTGAGAATTCGGTGGGCTGCACGGTTTTGTCATTCGATTATCCATCGGTGTTTGCCCTCATTACGGGGATACTCAATTCTTTCGGGCTGGATATCCTGGCGGGGAATGTGTTTACCTATTCGAGGGATACGGTCCGGGCGAACCGGGCTTTGCACCGGAGACGGTATTCCCGGCGCCGGATTACCGAAGATCCCCTGATGCGGCGGAGGATCGTGGACCATTTCACCGGCATACTGACCACCCGCCAATCCTGGAATGACTGGAAGAAAAACTTGACCGGTCAGCTGGAACAGGCAATCGCCTTGCTCGAGAAGGGTGATGATCCCTCGCTTGAAAAGGCACGGCGGAATGTCAATCAGCTGGTTGCCGATCACCTTGATGGAATCGAGTACGACTCCACGCCGGTCTTGTATCCGGTAAGTATCGATGTTGATAACGATGAAGGGCCCTGGACCCGCTTGAAAGTTGCTTCTGAAGATACACCTGCGTTTCTCTATTCCCTTTCGAATGCTTTATCGCTCAATGATATGTCAATCGAGCAGGTGAGTATCAGCACCGTGGACGGCAGGGTACAGGATATTATCGATATTGTCGACCGGTTCGGAAAAAAGCTCACCGAGACATCGTCGATCAACCAGATTAAGCTGTCGGTACTCCTCACCAAACAGTTTACCTATTTTCTCGGTCAATCACCCAACCCCTATGTTGCACTGGTCCGGTTCGAGCAGCTAGTCAAGGACATGATCAAAAATCCGGATCAGGAGAAGTGGCTCGACTACATGTCCAACCCCCGGATACTTCAGGAACTGGCCCGTCTTCTGGGAGCCAGCGACTATTTATGGGAAGATTTTATCCGTCTTCAGTATGAAGAACTTCTTCCGATTATCGGACCCCACACCCGGGGACACCGGTTCAGCAATCCCGAGACGACACTCAAGGACCGTCTGACACAGCTCCTTGACTCATGCGCAACAATGGAAGAAAAGCAGCGGCGGCTTAACGAGTTTAAAGACCGGGAGGCCTTTCTGATCGACCTGGATCATATTTTAGACCGGGAGTTTGATTTTAAAGCCCTTGCCGAGCACTTGAGCAAGCTTGCGGAAGTTATTGTCGATACCGCAACGTCACTTGCCTATAACGAACTGATATCACGATTCGGTGAACCGGGTACGGTCGCGGGGCTTCCGGCCCGGCATGTGGTTTTCGGTTTGGGAAAACTGGGCGGCGCCGCTTTAGGGTATGCATCGGATATCGAGCTGCTTTTTGTTTACAGCGATAACGGTACGACCACGGGAAACCGAGCTGTCGACAATGGAGAATTTTTCAGTCGTCTGGTCAAACAGGTCAATCGGATAATCAGAACCAAACGGGAAGGCATATTTAATATCGATCTTCGTCTGCGCCCTTACGGAAAGGACGGGCCTCTGGCCAGCAGTCTGGAAAATTTTTGCAACTATTACGGACCCCACGGTCCGGCTCATTCCTATGAACGGCTTGCTCTGGTACGGCTGAGAACGATCAGCGGCGATCCGGGGCTCGGTGCGCAGATCGAGCGTATCCGTGATGATATTGTGTATGAATCCCAGTCGATCAAGCCGCGGGAAATAAAAGAACTCAGAGAAAAACAGTATGCCGAGAAAAAGGTGCCGGGAAAACTGAATGCCAAATTCAATCCCGGTGCGTTGGTGGATCTGGAGTATGATGTTCAATTGCTTCAGGTAATCCACGGCAAGAATAATCCTGTTCTTCGAACCCCCCGCCTTCACGAAGCCCTCGAGGGACTGGCTCATGCCGGTGTACTGGGCAGTGATGAGAGCTTGCGGCTGTCTGCGGCCTATGACTTTTTCCGCCGCCTGATCAACGGGCTCCGCATGCTTCGGGGAACCGCTACCGACCTGTTTCTACCTTCACCCGATGATGATGAATTCATGCATCTTGCCCGCCGGATGGGGTATGGAATGAAAGACGGGATGCATCCGGCACAGCAGTTACGCACCGATTTCGATTCCCAGACCGCAATCGTTCGTTCTTTTGTGGCAAAACATTTCGGAAGAGAGAGTCTTCCCGGACCTGCAATCGGTAATGTTGCCGATCTTGTGCTGTTGGAAGATATCGATATTGATCTTGCCCATATGGTATTGAGCAAAAGCGGTTTTGGAAAACCGGACCGGGCCTATGTCAACTTACAGAGTCTGGCCGGCGCCGACCGGGAAAGCTTTGCCCGTCTTGCGGTTCTGGCCTGTGACATATTACGGAATAAACCCGATGCCGACATGGCCCTAAACAACTGGGAACAGTTCGTTAACGCTGTCGGCGCCCGGAAAGAGCATTACGAACGGTTGCTCTCCCAGCCCATGCAGCTCGAAATACTTTTGTCCATATTTGCCGGCAGCCAGTTTCTGGCCAATATTCTGATCAGAAACCCCGGATTTTTAGACTGGGTGATTATTCCGGAAAACCTCCGCCGAGAGACCACCGCCGATCTTATCGAGAATGAACTCGGCCGGATCGCCGAAAGTGCGCATGATCATACCGATTGGCTCCACCGGTTACGACAGTTCAGACGACGGGAAATTCTGCGTATCGGAACACTCGATATCTGCCTGCGGTCGCCCCTGGAGTTGATTACCCGGAATTTATCGGACCTTGCCGAAGGGATCATCCGGGTTTCGCTCAAGCAGATATTTGCCGGATTTTCCGGCAAAAAGACCGGCGACAGAGATGTTGGTGAACAGGAAGACCGGTTTTGCATTCTCGCTTTTGGTAAGCTTGGAGGAAGAGAATTAAATTATTCTTCCGATATCGATCTTCTGGCCGCCTATGATGAAACTCGGGGTGAGATAACGGAGAAGGAGCGAGAGCTTTTCGCCAAGGTAATCGAGCACCTCCGCTCCGACCTGTCGAGTTATATGGTTGAAGGCCATGTGTTCCGGGTCGATCTGAGGCTCCGGCCCTACGGAAGGTCCGGACGGCTTGTCAATTCGGTCAAGACCCTTGCCGATTATTACTCGTCAACAGCCTCCTTGTGGGAGATCCAGGCGCTGTTGAAACTGCGGCCTGTTGGCGGCAACAGAAAAATTGGAGAATCGCTGGTCGCAACATTCCGTGAAATACTCCGGAAAAAACAGGAGCCGGATACGGTGATCGAATCGATCGAGCGGCTCCGGGCTTCGGCGATAAAAAAGCAGGCGCCTACCGGGAATGAACCTTTTGATGTCAAAGTGGGAGCCGGTGGAATCCGGGATATCGAGTTTACCGTTCAGGGCCTGCAGCTGATTCATACACATGCCAGTGACGGCATAATTGACGGTAACACTCTTGTTGCCCTGGAGCGCCTTCGGAACAACGGGATCATTACAGCAGATACCGCACTGCAGCTTTCGGAGGACTACCAATTCCTTCGCAAAATAGAACACGCTCTTCAGATACTCGAAGATCAACAGAAACATGCCATTCCCACCAACCGGGATGCCGTCATCGCCCTGGCCAAGCGGATCCTGGGAGTGGGGGCGGGCTATGATGATTTCATGGATGCTGTGGAGGCCTGTAGAAAGCGGATCCGAGGGGCATACGATGAATTCCGGAATAGGGAATAAATCAAGCCCCGGATTTATTTATCCCGGTATCTGCATGCGATGCAGGTCGCTTCCTCGCGAGGCCTGGGCAAAGGTGAAGCCCGTTCGATCGGCCCGATGAGCTTGAGAGGCGGTCTGTGGCTTCCTATCCTTGGCTGCTATCCCTTTTTGATTATATGAAGCAAAAAATGCTTGAGAAGTGATTTATAATTATTGCCCCATATCTTTTCTCCTTTGACCTGGAGGTTTTCGATCTCCTGCATTGTGTTGTTCTTGAAATCAAAGGATTCCACCCTGGTATGTTTTTCGTCGAGCCCGAAACCGGTTTGTTTGGCGCACATAGCCATGTACTGGAACAGAGGCAGATGAGTTTTATCGGGATTGTGAAAGGGAATGGTGGAGTTTGGATAGAGCACATACTTTGATGCATGATAATCGAGCGCTACCGGATTACGGCTTGCCATGATAGTTTTTGCTTCAGCCACGGGCGTTTCGGTTCTCGATGCCAGTCCACACCAGTGGGCGGTAATGAAATTCAGGTCGGCGGTTCGAATCGAATGCATAAAGTATCCGATCGCGTATCCCACAATGCCCCGTACCGGGCCTTCATCCCAGTGGTCGAAAGGAAAGGTATGGAAATTGTAATAATCGCCGATCATTCTGCCGTCTTTGTGATTATCCGGACCGCCGCTGAGGTCGACAATTCCCATGTAATTTTTAATCGATGCAGTTGCACCACAGTAGAAACTGTGGTGGTTGATAGCTGCGAAATTTATGAAACGGAAGGGACGGCTGGAGTAGGCGTTTTTTTCCCATATACCCTTTTTGAAATCGATTATGGTCCCCCGGTCGGTTTTCAGAATGGGATAGGACATAATTGTCTCCCGTTTCTGATCGCCGCTCTGAAAATTATCGATTTTTAAAAGCGGATTGCCGCCGGTACCGTCACAATAGACATACCCGGGACCATCGGAGGGCGAATAGACCCGCCTCCCGCCTGCCTTGATATCGATCAGATGACTGGCCGTAAACCGATCGCCGAACCGGTGTTTCAGGCGATGAACCAGCGCGTTATAATGTATGCACTCGCAATCGCTGTTACGTACAAATGTCTGCGCCCAGCCGCCCATCTCCCATGGACGGTTCCCCCGGTGATTGTTTTCCGCAAGAATGACTTCACCACCAAATCCGCCCGGCCGGTTGAATATCATTTCTATAAGGTAATTAACCGCCGCAATGTTCGGCGCACCCTGATTCCACCACTGGAGATTCGGTTTGATACAAACAATGTCATCAGGACCGATTATCGTCTCGATGCCTCCCATAAGCATAAGCACCCGATCCATATTCTGCACCGGCGTGCCGTTAACGGAACGGTATACGATACTCGAGGGGTTCTTCGTGTTTTTTTTCAGTCTGGATTCTGTTTTCACCGGTAAACACCCTGGAAAAAATAGCGATGACCCCACCACCTGGCTGATAAGGTGTAATGCTTCTCGTCGAGACAGCTTCGGCATGGTGAAAGACCTGGGTTGAAAGTTGAAAGCATACAATCTCACGTTAAAATTTGCAAATAGCATGCCACAAAGCGATGGTGGTAAAGGGCACTTATTCCAAATGTTCTTACCGCTTTCGGCAAGTCATTTCCGAAAACGGCATCAGTAAAGATGGCTCCGGGCGGTACTGGGTTACGGCTGTATACTGGCAATGGTTTACGGGTTGTATTTCCGGGTAAATTCTTCCAAGTGGGGCTTCAGTTCTTCGAGGTCCTTATCCCACCATTTTTCTTGTAATAATTTGTCGATAGTATTGGGAGAAAACCGATAGCGGATCACTTTTGCCGGGACTCCGGCCACAACGGCGTAGGGGGGGACATTATCGGTAACCACCGCATTTGCTCCGATAACCGCACCATCACCAATACGCTCGACCCTGGGAAGGATTATCGAATTATACCCCATCCATACATCATTGCCGATCACCAGCGGACTGAAGGTAACTAAATCCTCCTTGCACAATTTCATTTTTGAACTGAAGAAAAGGGGATGGGAGGATTTAAATTCCAGAGGATGGCCACGGGTTCGTGCCGATGCTGTCGGGGAGATGGAGCAGTAGCGGCCCACCGTTATACCGGGATGAAACAGCCGCCAGTTAAAACAGGCGCCATAGGAATACATCCCTACATCGATATTATGATAATTGTTGAAAATCCGCCGTAATGTTCGTGAATGGCATTCCCCCTTTTCTTCCATTAAAACCAGCTTGACAATAAGCTTCTTCATCATGGCAAGCTTTGTGTTGTACAATTTGTAGAGTAAAAAATTCATATATAATCTCCATTTGAAATTTTCGGTTTCAAATAGCCCCCATTTCTGCAGCTCCCCTGTTGTCGCAACAATGAACGGAATGTTCGATTTAAATGCAAACCCTATGCCATAGATTTATTGACTCCCTAAGGGGATTGCAGGCACAGATTTTGCAGTTACCATTGCTGTCGCTTTTTGATGTCTTTCGGCATTAATGGTGGCTCTTTCATCAGGTTCCTCGTGCGGTGGTGGCTTATTACTTAAATGTTTTTTGTGTGGTGATGGTATTGGATCAGGGCAGCAGTTCCGGTTTGCCATCTTGACGGTTTTGGCGGTAAAAAATGATGACGAGGAGAGGAGTTGTTTATGATGACTAATTTGGCGATACCTACAAGAGCACTCGATGTACCTGTTGTAAACGAACTGGATAAACTGGAACATTTCCGTGAATTCTGGGACAAAAACAATGCAAATCCGAATGCAGACCTCGATTTTTATAAAACCATCATCACCTGTCGTTCAGATATGGGGGCCCGTCCTCTGGTATTTGTTATTAAAGAGGATGATACAATCCGGTGTTTGATTGCAGCCCGGTTGGAGCATGTTCGTCATGTTTTCAGAATCGGCTATCTGCGGCTTCCCGGACCCAAAATCAGAAAGCTCGAATTAATTCACGGCGGCATGATCGGGACCATGGAAGAGCATCAGGCAACGCTCTTTGCAAACAACGTGTCGAAGATAATGGCCGACAACAAAATTGATATGATTTATGCAGATATGCTCCATTCGGATTCTCCCTTGCGGAAATCTCTGGATGATTGCACTCCTTCACTGCTTCGCAACCCCTTTTTCAAACAGCAGAAGCATTATCTGCTCAATTTTCCCGAATCCTTTGAAGCGCTCATGGGCCAGATGAAATCAAAGCATCGGTACTGGATACGAAGGCAGACACGATTGCTTGAGGAATCCTGTCCCAATCACCGAATTGCACTGTTGTGCAGGAGTGATGAGATTGATCGGTTGATGGAAGATGCCGAAAAGGTTGCAGCCCATACCTATCAACGGGCGCTTGGTCGCGGTTTCATCAATAATGACGAAATGCGGACCCGGCTCGAACTTCAGGCGGGAAGAGGACGGCTGCGGGCATATCTCTTGTATCTCGATACTGCACCGGCCTGTTTCTGGATAGGGTTTAGGCAGGGAACAACCTTTCATCTCAGCTCCACCGGATATGATCCCCAATACAGAAAGATGGAAATCGGCACTGTACTTTTTTACAAAATGGTGGAAGACCTCTTCGAGAACGGAATAGAATCAGTAGACTTCGGTTGTGGTGAGGCTTTTTATAAAGCCAGGCTGGCGAATGAAGAATGGTCCGAACAGACCTGGACACGTTATGCGGCCACTGCCAAAGGAAGGTTTTTATCCGTTACCGATATCTGCGCCAATTTTATTGGTATCAATTCCCGGAAAATGCTCGAAAAATGGGGTATCGAGCAACAGGTGAAAACATTCATGCGGAAAGCGATGGGGAGAGCCGCATGAAAGGAAAACCGACAATTAAAAAGCGGAAAGTCGGGGTTTTGATTCCCGATGCCGAGGAGTGGACCGCGGTCAAAATTGCCCGGTGCCTGCGCCATCCTGATATAAAAGTCTATTTCCTTTCCCGTAACCGGCACTCTGTCGCGCAGCACAGCAACTGTAAAGTTAAATATATGAATTTGAATTATACCTGTTACAGCGAACTGTTGGATGGAATCAAAGGTCTGCATACACAGCATTCCTTTGATGTCATTCTTCCCGCAACATTATCCGGTGTCGAGTTTATCGCCCGGTATAAGAAGGAATTGGAAAAGATAATAAAGGTTCCGGCCAATCCTGTTGCACAACAGATACTGCTCGAAAAAAACAAGTGGGATTTTATCTTTTCCGGTAACCTGTTGCATGCCCCCCTCATCCCGTCGGTTTTTATCGGAAACTCTGCAAAAAATGAAATCCATAATAAAAACCGGGTAAAAAAAATGCGATTTCCCGTGCTCATCAAACCGGTAAGCGGTAAGGGGGGATGGGGCATTGTTAAGGCTTGCGGTTATGACGAGGTCATCCGGATCTGGGAAAGTAAAAAGGGTTTGATACGTCATACCGGCTATTTCGTACAGGAATATGTTCCGGGAAATGATTACTCGATGAGTGTCTTTTGTAAAAAAGGAGAAATTATTGTCTCTTCCATACAAGAATCGGTTCTGGGCAATGACACTCATTACGGCCCCCAGAGGATCATGGATTTTGTTCATCATGATGAGATTTACGGCATAAGCAGAATGCTTTTGAAGAAATTAGGCTGGAACGGCATAGCGTGTATCGATTTCCGGATAGACAAAAAAAGTGGAAAATGTTTTGTTCTCGAAATAAACTGCCGCCTGGGGCAGGCGGTTTTAGGTTCACTCTGCGCAGGGATAAATTTTCCCCGGATACTTTTGCATGATGCTTTAAATATCGATTTGCCGAAATGCGAATATAAGCCCTGCAGATATGCCCATCCGGCCGCCTCTGTGCGGGCACTATCCGGAGTACTGAAACCCCATACTCAAAAAATAAAAATCGGCTGGCATGAGAGTGGTCTCCAGTATACCCTTATGGACCCGATGCCCGAAATCATTGAACTGTTCAATCACCTTTCAAAAACCATGCTTTTAGCAAAAAAATGAATACATACAGTAAAAGAATATATGCCTTTGATATGCTTCGCGGTATTGTGATGATACTTATGACAATCGATCATGCCGGCATTGTCTTCGATAAGTTTCATTTCAGCCGGGACTCCTGGTTCAACTATTCATCCGCAACAATACCACATTTGCAATTCATTGTCCGCTGGATTACCCATACCTGTGCCGTTACCTTTATCTTTCTGGCGGGGACCTCCCTGGCTTTGAGTATCGGTCGAAAAAAATCCGAAAGCATTTCGGCGGCCCCCGCTATCGACAGGCACATTTTTTTCAGAGCCCTCTTTTTCATTGGTATCGAACTCTTTTACTGGAATAAGTTCTGTCTTCAGGTATTATTTGCAATTGCCATGTGTTACCTCTGCATGATATTTTTGCGACGATTAGCATGGCGGCTGAATCTGATAATTGCATTGTTTCTGCTTATCTTCAATGAACTGGCGGTCCATTCATTTTTCTCCCTGGCCGATATTGATCTGTTTGTAATAAAGTCATCGGCCCGGGGAGCGTATATTGATATAGGGGCAATCAGACTTCTCTTCCCCTTTGTTCATCCGGGCATCCCATTTCAAGTCGGTTCAATAAAGATCAATGTTCTGTATCCTTTTCTTCCCTGGCTCCCCCTTATGATATTCGGGTGGCTTTTTGGCGAATTTATAAATAACAAAGGAAAAGCCCTGCTTTATACACCAAAATTCCACCGTCTGCTGGCTTTTGGAAGCCTTATCTTGATAACCCTGGCGCTCATGTTAAAGTATATTAATCGATACGGAAATATGTTTGTGTATCGTGAAGGATTATCACTTGTTAACTGGCTCTATATAAGCAAGTATCCGCCAAGCCTGACCTATTTTATGTATCAAACCGGTATCATGCTGGCGCTCATGCTTCTGTGCCTTAAAATCGAAGCTAAAAAGGAGAGGATTGCGCTTTTCAATCCATTGATCGTCTTCGGTCAAACCGCCTTCTTTTTCTATCTTATTCACAAACATGTGATGTTGCTTCCGGCTAAACTGTTTCACATCGAAGGAGAATTGAATATATGGCCGGCTTTACTTGCAGCGGTTATTACCATGATTGTCATGTATCCCCTTTGCATTCTGTTCAGAAGAGTCAAGCGGCAACGTTCGTTTTTTATACTCAGGTATATATGAGCGGCCCGGGGTCAGCATTAAAATCCATTATCGTCCTCTCCCCCTCGTAATCCGCCTCTTCATCCCCTTACCTTCGCCGGGATACGGGCCTTGTTTTTCTGCGGGATAGCATCGACAATATCGAAGTATAGCTGTTTTTTTCGTTCCCAAATATTTTGTTCGGCATAGGCCTTGCCGTTTTCAATCAATTCGTTTCGCCGGTGGGGATTACCATAGAGATAGGTAATCTTTTTAGCCAGATCCATTTCATTGCCGGATTTAAAGAATTCGACCAGTGAATGGTTGTAATAAAATTTGTCGATACGGGTTTCGGAGAGGATGATAGGCACACCAAGCATCATGAATTCCAGTGTTTTGGTGGAGAACGCTTCGTTGCCGAAATCCTCGGCCCGTTTGGGGACAATTCCCAGGTCGGCCGATCCCATGACCGCGGCAATTTCTTCCAGAGAAACTATGTCGTGAAGGAAAACGGTTTGTTGGAGGTTGAACTCACGAATCTGCTTCTCCAGAAGTTCCCAGAGCGGGCCATAGCCGTAGATATGAAATTCGAGATTGGGAATCTGTATCAGTGAGCAGGCTTTCACGGCAATGTCGACTCCCTGATGGTAATTGAGCGATCCGGGATAGAGGCAGATGAATGCATCGGAATTATTTTTTTCTAATGGTGGATCGGGATTGAATATGGAAGAATCGGGGTAATTGAGAAGAGCGGTACACTTTTCTTCCCTTACCGACCGCGTGACGATTCTATCCCGCCAGAGATCATTTGAAATGATTACATGGTGCGAAAAGGAGCAGCACATTTTTTCGACCGACCGCAAGATTTTGGTCATCCAGTGGTTTGGCTCCTTTTTAAACTTGCCGGCAAATAGTTCGGGAACAAGGTCATGGATATCGAGGATAATTTTTGTGCCGGTTAGCCGGGGAATAAGGGCGGCAAAAACCTCATAGTCGGGTATGGAATGAATATGAAGAACATCGTAGGGACGGCGAAGGTGTCTGAGCGTTACTTTTAAAAAGGAGGCTAAAAGAAACAGGGTGGTCCTTATAAAATAATCGGATTTCCCTTTTTCATTCAGCAGGCGTTCGTATATTCGGAAAACCCGTACTCCTTTCAGGACCCCTTCCTTTGCCTGGCCCCTGGGCCGCGCCGCGATTACTTCAACCTCATCACCCCTTTTCGCAAGCGCCTCAGCATACCGCCGAACCCGGTTGTCGTCTTCATAAAACGTATATGCAACCATGCCTGTTTTCATAATCTGTATTCCTTATGTAAAAGTTTCAAGACAGCAACAGCGGTGTCGCAACACACTCTTAATCCGGATATACACGTGTCCGGAAATTATCTATAAAACGATTTTCTTTACTTTAGGCTTTTTTTGCTGTTCGGAGCGCGATACTTTCTGAAAGCAGATAACCGGCTCCGATGCCCACCGGGGGGAAAGGGTCGTGCACATGGCTTTCATTGCATTCTGAAAGATGAATGCTTTGGCCGGCGCACTCTTTTTCAGTTGTAAGAATTTCGTGCTTTCCCGCGGGACCCCGACATAGGCGGCTTCCGGAACAAAACCGAATGATGATACATAGCTGAGAAGACTGTTGTAGGTAAAATATCGCACATGGGCATAAAATTCGTATCTGGTGTTTGGGCCCAGAGGATTATGAAAGGTATGTCCGGTGAGAAGGACCGGCATCAGGTAAAGGAACCCGGCGTAGTTGGGGGAAGACAGATAGAGGTGTCCGCCCGGCGAAATGATCCGGTATAATTCCTGCATGAAATGATCGCAATGGATCAGGTGTTCGATCGTGGCAAGCGAAATGACCGCATCGAATTCATTATCCCCCGGCGGAAAGGGAGTTTCTTCGGTGTCAAGGTCAAAGCTGATCGTTTTCAAACCAGCGCGCCGCATGGTCTCGAGCGCGGCTTCGCTTATGTCGTTACACACAACTTCCGTATCATCGCAAAACTCCTGTATCCGTTTTCCGACAATACCCACTCCCGAGGAGATATCGAGTATCCGCTTATGGTTCCGTTTTTCAAAGACAGCCGGGAAAATCCGGTGACGTTCGTGGATTTGCCGATACTGCTCCTGGACTTCAACTCCTTCAAGCCTTCTGTTTTCAAGAACCTGTGCATCGTCTCTCATAGCGACTATCCTTTTAAAAGGGTTAATATCCCACTATCAACGCTCGAATGTATTTGAAAAGATCGAAGAGAACCCATTTCCAACCTTTCACCGACACCCACCAGAATTGGGGGTTGTATTCGCCGGGGGTGCCGGAAATGACTCCGACGGTAATTTTCGGTCCCAGAATGTTTTTATAGGTAACATAGCTCTTTTCAGCATGGACCCCTTCGGTAAAAATATTGACCGAATTAAGCGGGGGAGTATGATTGGCCATGATATCTTTCAGCGCATAGGCATAGGAAGCGGTCCGAGAGGAATGGCTCTCTCGGGTTGCGCCGGTGATAATCGATTTACCGGACATATCGTGATCGTACAGAATCGACACAATGGTTGCATTGCAGCTGATTTTCCTGCCCACGCCAGAACATTCCGGCCCGGTGATTATAATTGTCCGGTAGGAATCCCTTTCGGCAATAGTGGCGGCTTCGGCGGCGGTTGAAAGTGATATCCATCCTTCGATACCCAGCACCGAAGAATCGACCGGGTTATCGGCAGCAAGGAACGGATGAATAAAGAATACGAAAAACAGGAACAGGCAGAGCATGATGCCGATGCCGACCTTGTTTGGTTTCGGTGTTGGTATGGTTGTATTAATTTTCATTTTTGTAACACGATACCCATCGGGTGGCAAGAAACCCCATCCATTTCCCAAAGGCTTTCTGCGAAAAACGGTGCATACGGTCGTTGAGCATGACATTGATCGAGTCGGGCAATACCTTGTTTTTCCACAACGTAAAGGGTCCGTAACCCACACCGGCCATGTTGGTCTTTTTGAACCGATGCTCCAAAAAGTGTTTGTCAAGCTGGCCCCGAAGGTATCTTCTGTTGCCGAAATTCCGGTTGTCGTGATATTCGGAGGCCGAAAAAAGATCCTGTTTTTTCAGTATTTTTTTATTTACGACATACCGGCAGTAATCCATCCCCCGTCGGGTGTAATAATAGGGATCGAAAAAGTTGTTCAGCCGCAGAAGGTTCGGGGTGGAGCAGACAACCACGCCCTCGGTGGCGGTAACCCGGCACATCTCTGCAATAGCCTCCTTATCGTCTTTGAGGTACTGCAATACGCCGATACTGGTGACCGCGGCGAATGCCCGGGGTTTGAATGGCAGATGTTCGATATCACCCTGCACAACACCGAGGAACCCCGGGACATCGCTCATGACCTCTTTTGTTTTTCGCGCCATGGCAGGAGAAATATCCAGGCCCACGGTTTGCACCTGCTGCTTCTCGAGCTGCTTCATCAGAACACCGGCACCGCAGCCGATATCCAGTGCGATCCCCTTTACCTTATGGTCCAGAAGAAACCGGAGCAGATAGTGCTGTCTTCCGGTGACCGTTATATGATCGAATATGTCGACATCACCCGAATTTTGGGTGTATATCGAATCCCAGTAGGCTGTTGCCGATGAGAAAAAATCGGCTACCTCTTTTTTTTTGCTGCCCTTCTTCATAGGCTTAATTCTTACCGCTCTTTAAAATTGAAAAACAATCGCCTGTCCGTTTCACGAAAGGTTTAATGTCCTGCCTGTCAAAGACGGCAAAAACGTTTCGGTTTATATAGGGCCTGATAAATTCTCCCAGAGGGTATTTCATTAAACACACGCTTTTCAGCCAGGTGGCCATATCCTTGAATTCATCAACCCAGTAGAGACCATCATGCAACACCGTGGTATTGGCCGAAGAACGGTTTTGTGTGTAGAATTCATATTCCATCAGGGGAAAATTTATTCCGCATGCCAGGGCTAAAAGTCCCGACCGGTTATGTCTCCCATTAACTTCCATCAGTTTGTACACGCCGTCACGGGGGTCTTTCTTGAATTCGGTGCATGAGTAGCCGTTGAACCTGAGTGCCTTGAGAATTTTCCGGCCCGGCCCCTTGATTTCATCGATCGGCTTGTGCCGGACAACGCAGGGCACGCCGAACCCCGGGGGTGACAGGCGGACTTTTTCGGCGGTAAATTCGGCGATACATTTCTGCTGCCAGATAAAGCTGTTGTAATTGACCCCGCCGGTGTCGGTGCCCGGGATATATTCCTGTATCATTACTTCAAGTGAAGATTCCTGTGCCTTGCGGAATTCGGCAAAGAGAGCATCTCTTGCATGAACCAGATTCATTTTTGTCTTGAATTTGTCGACAAAAAGATGGCTCTGGCAGGGCTTGACAAGACAGGGGAAAGTGAAATCATCGATAAAAGACTCGATATGCTCGATAGACCGGGCGGTCTTACTTTTAGGCGCGGGGATGCCCAGTGAATGCGCAAGCTCGTAGGTGTATTTTTTGTCAATAAATTTCCGGGCAATGTTCCAGTCGGCGCAGGCTAGTCGATATTGTTTGTTCAGGGTGCGTTTGTTCCGCGCCACCGCCGATAACGTTGCATCGTCCGAAGCAAAAAGTACTCCCCCCTTGTATCGAGCGGGAAGGGTAGAAAGATACGCTATAAACTTTCGTTCGTTGTGTAAAGGGCTCGGGGCGATCAGGCAATTGTTTACATATTTTGACAGATATGCCATATCACTGGTTTCATAGGTCACCGCCGTAACCGGCACCTTATGCTGTCCCAGGGAGCGGATTATGCCCAGTCCCATTATGTGATTGCCGCATACAATTGCCGGTGTTTTTGGTGTGTTGGTACGATAAATTGTTGTCATAGTAACACCACCTTGATAAGTCGCACGGAAACAGGGCGCACAATGCTTTTTCATGCCTTTGGCACGGCTCTGAATCTTTATGCGGTTGTGTTTGAAAATGGCACTATCTAAAACGTGGAATTCGCGCTACACCTAAAGAAGAATGGGTGCATTTATGGTTTAACCGGCCTGTTCGTTGGGCCGGCCCTCTTCGCCCACTCCGGTCGTTTACCTGCGATTATAGTTTGCAATAAATGTGCCAACCCGGGGCGTGATAAAAGAATGGAAAAGGCCATTAATGAGCGCAAATCCGAAGGTTGTGGCGTTTGATTTCAAAAACAGGTGAGGGGGACGTTTATCCTTTTGTCATAATTACCAACTGATGGTCCCCCGGTATTTGCTCTTTTGATAGAAGAGGAATACTCTGTTTTTCCCTTTCCAGAATATGCAAACAGTTATTCCCAAAAAAGAAAAAGAATGGGTGATGATTACAAAAAAGGAGTGCCGAAAATAAGGAAGCTTCATCTGGAGGTAAGAAGACTCTTTCGGTTTAAGAGGTGGTCGAAAAGGTATGTCTCACCCCGATAAGTTCTTTACGAAGCTCGGGATCGTTATCCTATCGTCGTGTCTTCATATCTTCATGTCGTTATGTCTTCATGTCGTCGTGTCGTCGCGTCGTCCCTTCACAAATCACCCCACCATCCTCAAGCACGCCTCCCGGTCGACCTTGCCGCTTCCTTTTTTGGGAAGCATTCGCACAAGCTTGACCGATTCGGGGATTTTATACCGGGGGAGGCTTTGTGATGCTTTGGCCAGGATATCCTTTTCGGTGGTGGTTGTATCGATAGCCACTCCGATTGCCCGGAGTTTATGGACCATGAGTTTGTCGGGAACACCCAGCACCGCAACTTCAACAAGAAGCCCGGTGGACATAAGAACATCTTCGATCTCCTGAGGATTTATCCGGTGGCCGCCTACTTTCAGAAGGTTGTCTTTTCGTCCGGTAATATAGAAAAATCCATCTTTGTCCATATACCCCACATCGCCGGTATGGTAGCCGTTGTGGTCCAGAACTTCCCGGGTACCATCGGCATCATTGAAATATCCTTTCATGATATTATGGCCGGTAGCCACCAGCTCGCCTTCGGCGCCGGGAGGAAGTTGTTTGCCCTCTTTGTCTAAAACGCACAGGGTAACCCCGGGGATCGCTTTGCCGATAGAATCAATCTTTTCGGTATAATATTTCGGATCGAGGTAGGTGAGCCGGGCCGAGGCTTCGGTCGCGCCGTACATGATAACAATATCGGTGTGGGTCGGAAGGGTATCCCGGAGCTGTTTTTTTATCTGGGAGGACATGTGGCCGCCGGCCTGGGAGCAGTAGCGAAGCGATGTCAGCTTCTCACGGTACTTGAGCAGGGGCGAGCGGTGGAGCAGATAGGCGTAGGTGGCCGGAACACCTGAAAAGCCGGTAACGTTTTCGGCAATCATCTGGTTGAGCACCGCGGCGGGGAACGCAAACTGGTTGTTGATAACGACAGTTCCGCCGCAGGCGATGTGCGTGTTGAGAAGCGACAGGCCCATGACATAGTAAAAGGGAAGGACGGCCATCTGAATGTCCTGGGGGGTGAGTCGAAGGTATTTACAAATAGAATGGGTGTTGGCCGTAAGATTCCGATGGGTCAGCATCACCCCCTTGGGTATCCCGGTGGAACCGGAGGTGTAAATAATATTGCACAGATCGTTACGGTCGAGTTCGAGCAATGGATTTGACGAATTACTCTCCCCGAGTATATCGTCCCATTCCCATACCGCTCCCTTTTTTGTACCCCATGAAAGCGCCGGGCGCTCGATTACCGTACAGGGAAGCGGAGTGCCAAGGAGATATGTTTCCTGAATCAGCCGTTCATACCGGGATGAGACAATGAGCGCCTTTGCCCCGGTCTCTTTTATGATCCCTGTAATTTTCTGAGCACCGAACCCGGTGTTGAGCGGTATGGCAACCCCGCCCGATTTGATGATACCATAGTAGGCGATAATAAAATTGATGCTGTTGTCGGAGAGCAGAATTACCCGGTCACCCACGGCAATATGGTTCCCCATAAGAAAACGGGCAACCAAATTCGCTTTTTGGTTCAGGTCTCCATAGCCGATCCGTTGCCCATTGAAAACAACCGCAGGATTGGGTGCCTCCGATTCCGCATGGGACTCAAGAAACGCTGCGAGGGATGGTAATTGCGTCATACAAACAACCTTCCGTGGTGAATAGGGGATGTATGTTTTTCTAATATACACTATTCTGGATGAGGGTAATAAAAAGAGACAAAAGCTACCGCCAAGGATGACGACAAATGAGAGGAACGGCATAAGAAGATAACAGATTCCAATGCCGATTGCGTGAATCCATGCAACGAGCAGCCTTTCGAATCTCGAGTTTCGAATTTCCGGTTTGAATGAGTGTGCCCTGAGCGTTTCGATACACTCGACGCATCGCTTCAGCGCATAAATTTACTGTTACCCACGAATCACCTCTCCTTGAGATTTCTATTCGTTCGAAACAGGACCCTGTATTCGGATAAAATTTTGTCTATTTTAAAGCCCAGCATATAGAATTCGTTAATTGGTATAATCCTTTCGGTTTTGGTATAACATATTCCGCAACGATAGCCTTCATTACGGGCCTTTTTAAGCAAATGCCAGGTGAAATAGCGGTAGAGACCATATCCCCTGTATTCCGGAAAGGTAAAGGCATTTTCGATCATAACCTGGTGTGGGGAAAGGGGGTAGAACCGGGTTGGATAGTGGCTTTCTATCAGGTGGTTTTCGGAGGGATAGATAAGCCACTGCATATAGGCCAGTTTGTTCTCCACAAAAAAACCATGGCAATTGGTGAAACCATTTCCGTAAAAAAGGATCCGTGAGAGAATGTCCCGTCTGTCCCTGAGCGGGAGGGCGGAAACCCTTTGTTTTAAGCTGTCGATATCCTCTCCCTTTACCCTGCGGAATTCACCATTGAGATGATTATGATATTTTATATCGGGAAGAAATTTTAAATTAGCTTTCATCATGTAATAATAATTGACCGAGAAAATGTATTCTTTAAACATAGCCGCCATCCCGCGCACACCGAGCTGCCCGGCGATATAGGCTTTTGGTAAGGTATGGATTCCTGGATAAAGAGACATAAAAACCTCCCTTATAAGGGAAAATTCGAAACTCGATCCCGCTCAGAGCGGGGACGTAATGATACATTGACTAGCAGTGCAAAATATATGCCATTGGTGGGTACAATGATGAAGGGGGAATTGGTGGTACATTGTTTGCTTTCTTTTTGGCAAATTACCTGATAAGAGGGGTTTCATGAAAAAAACACGGATTTCGCCGATGAGTAGTGGTGGGGGAGGAAAAGAGACGATAATGGATGAGGATGGTAGATTAGGCTTTTAGCCCCTGCCCACTTTACTTCGGACTCAAAAAGTAAAGCGCCAGATGGCGCAGGATGGTTTCGAAATCGGTGCCCCAGATTCGGGGGGCCCGCACCGGGAGGTCACCGGGGTCCTGCATGCCTTTTTTTCGATAGTCATACGATTTCAGCGCAACGAATTCTTCATCAAAGGCATAGCCGGTCTGCTCGGCGCAGCGAAAAAGGTACTGGCCCAGGGGAAGGCGGAGATTGTCGGGATCGTGCATGGGCGCGTTTGAGTTGGGAAAAAGCACGTATTTGGCGGCATGATAATCTAAGGCAACAGGGTCCTCACTTGCCATAATCGTTTTTGTATTTGCGGCCGGAGGGTGGATCCGGGAAGCCAGACCGCACCAGTGGGCCGTCATAATATTCAGGTCCGCTTTACGGATTTTATTCATGAAATACCCGATAGCATAGCCGATAAGCCCCGGAACAGAACCGTCATCCCAGCAATTATAGGGGAAAGTATGGAAATTATAATAATGAGCAACCAGCCGCCCGTCCATGAATGGATCCGGGCCACCACTTAAATCCGCGATCCCCAGGTAGTTTCGCACCGATCCGCTCATGCCGCCGTAGAAACTGTGGTGATTGAGTGCTGAAAAATTGATCAACCGGACCGGACGGTCGGAATAGGCGCCTTTGTCCCAGGTGCCGTTTTTAAAATCGACAAGGGTACCACGGTCGGTTTGCATGATCGGATAGGACATAATGGTCTCCCGTTTGACCGGATAACATTCCGGGAAATCTACCATGAAATCGGCATCGAGACCATTATCGATTTCAAGAAGGGGGACCCCACCGGTGCCGTCACAGTAAACATACCCGGGACCTTCCGAGGGCGAATAGACCCGTGTGCCCCCATCCTTGACATCGATTAAATGACAGACCGAAAACCGGTTGCCGTGGCGGCTTTTGAGGCGTTGGGCCAGTTCCGTATAGTTTGTTACACCCTTAAGATCGCTGTTGCGAAGGAAGGGAGTACTCCAACCGCCCTCATTCCAGGGTAAAGCACCCCGGTGACTGTTTTCCGCAAGAATGACTTCACCGGAAAATCCGCCCGGACGGCTGAATATGCGCTCGATAAAAAAGTTGATCGCCGCAATGTTGGGCGCGCCCTGGTTCCACCACCGGAGATTCGGTTTGACAATAACGATGTCCTCAGGACCAATTACAGACTCTATCCCGCCCATCAACGTGAGCACACGACCCATGTTCTGTACCGGCGACCCGTTTATGGAGCGGTAAATTCTGCTGATTGTGTTCATAGTGGTGAAGCGTATGGGTTGAACGTTATTGGCTGCAAGTCGAACGTTGCACGTCAAAAACCATTTATCAATAATAAACGATCTTATTGGTTTATTATCACAAATAGTGTGCCAGGTGATTGTGCTGCTGTAGAGAAAGATTTGGGCGGGGTTATATAGAAGATTTAAGGGGCTTGCGTTTGTGATAAATCAATTACGGAATTAGAATTTTTTAGGCCGCGGAACACACGGAAACGGGGAGGGAGAAGAAGATAATCGTTGAGGATAGTTGATCCGGAAATCGGAGCCCAGAAAACCGGGATCTCCAGACTCGTCAGAGCCGGCATGACTAAGAAAAATAAGAACCACTCCTCAATCGTCCTCCTCCTGTCCGGGCCCTGGAGAGCGACAGCGGATATTCAGGTGAAACTTGCAATACCACCAACAAATACTATATTATTAATTAAAGCGGTTAAGATACGTGCCGTTGCTCGGAAGAGCAGGCAAGGGAGGGCACATTACCCGGTAGCAGCGGAAGAGGTGCGAAATGAAAATTAAGCGATTAACCTTTGTTCCGCAGGAGTAGTGAGCATATACATAACACCCTGTCTCTACCGATTGCCAGGCAAAGCCATAGCTAAACTATTGATACCTCACCCTCATCAAGGTGGCGCCTATGAAATCTTCGAAAATATCCGGAAAATGCGTATGTGCGGCAATACTTTTCATCACCACTTTTCATTTTCACCTGCACGCACAGGTGGTCCTGAATGAAAGTATCTGCCTCTTTGCCTGGACCCGGTTGGCCGGTGATTCCATCAATAAAGGCCATAGAGCAAAAGGGAGTTTTACAACAGAAGAAAAAAAACCGTCGGACTCGCAACTAAAGGGGTCCTTTAGTTGCGAGGGTATTTCCGAATGGCTCGGGTATGTGACAAGCGGCTCCAGCGCGATTACTGTTTTTATCGAAGATACATTGCCTGCAGAAATTGTCAATGCATCCAGGGATTATCGAAACTGCCGTTGGATAAGGGAGATCGAGGCCCGGGGAGATAATGATACCACCCTGGTATATTTCCCCTTTCCTCTGCTCGATTCTGCGCTCGAGTATATACCCTGGCAGTATTATACCGTTGCATTCAATGATTCTCTCAGATTACAGTTTTCCTGTAGTAAAAACAACCTGCTCACCGGAAGTTTTTTCAACCGGAACCAAAAAGCAAATCCCGATCGATGGCTGATTGGAAAAGATGCCCTGCGTATCATCACCCAAAACCAAAAGCCGTTTAGACTTGCACGAGTGGAGGTTGACGGCCGCTATAAAGAACTGGCATCATCCTATCTGGGGATCGACCTTGACATGTTTGCAAAGCATAATGGATATTTCGGAATCGACATCGATGAGGCTTGTCCGGAAGAAAAAACTATCGCTCGTATGCGAAAACCGGTCACGGAACCTGTTTTGCAATGCATGATGAAACCTCGGGCAGGCTCTCTCCTGGAAATAACCTGGGCGCTGCCGGAAAGGTATGAGAATAATACCGCAATAGCCCTGTATAACATGAATGGGAAATGCCTGTGGCGTCATACGGCATACTCCACCCCGGGAAAAATGCAGCGAATAACCATTCCCCACGCCCTGAGCGCGGGTGCCTATATTGTGCGTATGGAAATGAAGATCGATAAGGAAAATCAGGAGGTGGTTAACCGGAGAATTACCTACGTGCCCTAAAAGGAAGGTGAGCGCACGAGCGCACGAGCGCACAAATTTACGAGCGCACGAACGCAGGAACGCAGGAGGGGCAGAAGGGGCAGAATGAGCGCACGAGCTTATGAGGAATGAAGAGATGTGGAAAGTGGGTGAGAATCCCCATGGAAAACACCGAAAAGCATAACTCCATCAATCCACTATTCCTCTACTCCGTTCAAAATTGACGAAAGTCAAATTTGAACAGGTACTACTTATCCCACCGAACGAACCAGCCGGAGGAAGGGATTGCGGTGTTTTCGATTGAGGTGTGGTAATCGGATTTTGTGCCGTTAACGGCAACGGAGCGGACGGCGAAATCGAAGACCCCATTACCAAGATCGGCGTGGGAAACAGTAAAGCAGGTCGTACTGCCCGCCGAAATATTCGTATCAATAACAGTCCAGGTAGAGCCGGTGTCGTGCTCCCGGTAACATAATTCGTACGATTCGATGGTATTGGAGCTGTCGGTCTGATCAGGAGCATCCCAACAGAGATTCAGGGTATCATCGGTACAGACTAACATCTGAGGACCGCCGATATCGATTGCCGTGGCCGGACGTTCTTCGGTGATATCGGAACAATGAAATAAAAGCACGGATGCGGTAATCACGGATGCCAGGGCATAGAACTTTTTCATTGGAACAGCTTTCCTTTGCAAAATGTATTAATCGGTATAGTGTTAATATACAGTATTTGTTGATATTTATCAATACAAAAATGCCCACGGTTACCGCGGAAAGGCACGGGGAGGGGGAAACGATGCGACGACACGGCGACACGACGACTCGACGAGGGGGAAGAGTGAGCGCATGGCTGTCCCGGTGAAAATCGGGAAGTGTCGAGAGGAAGAAGAATAGTTTGCGATTATTGCGATATATCGGCTTTTCAGGGGTCGTTGGGGCGGAATGGCTGTAGATTTCAGTGCATCGGTTCAGGGTTTTGCCTCTTTCCGGCCTGCTTTTTTTTCGGTATCGATCAGCTCGATATTGAGACCCTGGCCAGCGTAGATGAAGGCGATTTTTTCGTTATCGAAGGCTTCGCCGGGTTGGGGATCGGTCAGGACCCGCAGACCCAGCTCCTTGAACCTGGACACGTCGGTGTCGATGTCGTTGCCTTTGAAACAGAGATGATGGAGACCACCGCCCTTTTTGGCGAAACGATAGACCGGAGAGGATTCTTCGGTGGGTTGGATTAGCTTTACAGTTGTTGATTCGGGCTTTTCTAAAAATGTTACCAGTACTTTCTGACGGGTGTTTTCGATAATGTCGGTTGCCTGCCGGTAACCGAAGGTCTTTTCCCAATGGTCGATACCCTTGTGGATCGATGAAACTGCTATGCCGATATGATCGATTACCATATTAATTACGTACCTTTATAGATGATTTTAGCTGAACTAATCCAAATTGCGCCAAGTACGGAAAAGAAATTTATATTCGGTCAGAAGCTTATCAATTTTAAAACCCAGGAGATAAAATTCATTCAGGGGTGTGGTTTTATCTTTTCTTGTGTAGCATAATCCAGTGGTATAACCCTCTTTGTACACCTGCTTGCAAAGTTTATGCGTTAATGTTCGGTAGAGACCATATCCTCTATATTCCGGAAAAGTGAAGGCGTTTTCTATCATTACCTGTTTAGGTGATAAAGGATAAAATTTCGTTGCATAGTCTTTTTCTATTATATAATTCTCAGATGGATAAATGAGCCATTGGATATAAGCGATTTTGTTGTCGGCAAAAAAACCGTAACAGTTTGTGAATCCACTATTATAGAAAAGGATTCTGGACAATAGCTCTCGTTTGTCGTAAAATGATAGTGTTTCTAAACGGTTTTTTAATGAAAAAATGTCCTCTTTTGTTACTTTACGGAAATTGCCTTTAAGCCTATTCTGAATTTTCAGATATGGAATAAATTTCAGATTACCTTTCATTAAATAATAATGATTGATTGAAAAAATGCTGCTTTTTAATAGAAGCGCTGTGCCTCTAGTGCCGAATAGTCTGAAAATATAGCTTTTTGAAATTGTGTTTATTCCTGGATACATTTGTCTTAAATCTATCGCGAAGTTATAAAGTGAAGTAAAACATGTTCAGCAATAGATTTTAAATGGTTGCCCCATATTTTGTCACCTTTTACTTCTAGATTATTAATATCCTGCAAAGCATCCTTTAAAAAATCAAATGACTTAACAGCGGTGACTTTTTCGTCTATTATATATCCCGTTTGTTCTGCACATTTTGCGAGATAATTATAAAGGGGAAGACTGGTGTTGTCAGGATCGTGTACCTTTGCATTTGAATTAGGATGAAGCACGTACTTTGATGCATGATAATCCAAAGCAACGGGATCTTTACTTGCCATTATAATTTTTGTTTTTGAGACTGGTGGCTCAACTCTTGAAGCAAGGCCAGACCACTGAGCGGTAATAAAATTCATATCAGCTTTCCTGACAGTTTTCATAAAATAGCCGATCGCAGAACCCATTACTCCGGGAACAGGGCCTTTATCCCAGTAATCAAAAGGAAAAGTGTGAAAGTTATAATAATTATCAATTATTTTACCATCATCGAACGTATTTGGTCCACCACTTAAATCTACAATTCCAAGATAGTTTTTTACCGCCGAAGTAACACCACAGTAGAAACTGTGATGATTGAGCGCGGCAAAGTTGAAAAAACGAAGCGGACGCTCTGAATATGCATCCTTTTCCCAAATGCCGTTTTTAAAGTCAATTGTCGTTTCCCGATCTGTTTTCATAACCGGATAGGTCATTATTGTTTCTCTTTTTTGATCTCCATCCAGGCCGTTGTCGATTTTAAGGAGCGGAACACCCCCGGTGCCGTCACAATAAACATACCCCGGCCCCTCAGAGGGGGAATAAACACGTTTTGCTCCGGTTTTAACATTGATTAAGTAACATGCCGAAAATGCATCGCCATAGTCTTTTCTGAGCAGCTTCGCCAGCTCGTTATAATTGAAGACTCCTTCAAGACCACTGTTGCGCTCAAACCTGCGGTTCCACCCCGCGTGCTCCCAGGGGGCTTTACCCATGTGACTGTTTTCTGCAATAACAACTTCGCCGCTAAATCCTCCCGGCCGATTGAATATTTGAGTGACAAAACAATGGACTGCTGCAATATTGGGTGCACCCTGATTCCACCACTGGAGATTTGGTTTAATAACAACAATATCATCGTGACCGACAATATTTTCAATTCCTCCCATCATAGAAAGTATTTTTCCCATATTTTGTACAGGATTACCATTCACTGCACGAAAAACAGTAGCCGATGGTTTCGGAGGATTTGATTTTTTGCCTTTCATTTTCTTTTCCTGTTTTGAGCATGAATTAAAGATGGCAGCACTTATAACTGCAGCCATTGAGGTTATAAATGACCGACGGCTTTTATTGAAGTATCTCTTCATATCTTCTCCATAACATGATATTCACGAAGCAATTTTCTATGCAGTATTTCAATATTCACCATAGGTATATGATTTCAATACTTAAAGATTTTTTTATAATATAGTTATCGAATTACTTTTAATTTAAAAGTACCTATTCACTCTGAGGCTGCCGATACCTCCGACCGGGCAATCCGTCCGTAAGCCCGCTTGAACGAATAGAGTTCCACCAGCAACCCAAGATGTCCTAGAATTGTTTTGATAACTTTCATTTTCGAATACCCGAAAATCCGGCAGTG